>JAQWPZ010000122.1 GCA_029245125.1 Rubripirellula sp. | reverse complement strand
CAATTTACCCGATGGGGTCACGGCTACTGGCCTCAAGATTCCGGCGGGAAAATCGCGTGGGATCATGTTGATCTCCGCCGCTGAAGGCGCCCCGCGTGGTTTTTCCAGTGCGAATTTCTATGGTCAAGCTGAAATCAATGGCAAGTCAGTTCGCCGGTCTTGCGCGCTCGCTTCGATGGCTTGGCCGGTGACGAATCACTGGAGCGAAATTCCGAGCCCACGCTTGCTGAACGAAGTGGCAGTTTCGGTGGGCGGCAACGAATTGGCCCCAATCACCATTTCACCTCGCGAAGAAAAGATCCTGCAAGTCACGCAAGGCCAGAAACTAACGATCCCGTTGATTCACATGCGACGCAGCGAATTTTCCGGATCGACCATGAGCGTCCGCACGATGGGAACTGGTTTTGAACGAGCTCCAAAATTCGACATTCCACTCGGCGATGACGCGTCAGAAGTGACACTCGATTTGGCCACGCTCAAAACCCCGCCCGGACAATACCAAATCGCTTTTTATGGCGGCGCGGTGGCAAAATACCGGACCAAGGAAAGCGAAAAGACGAAGGATATCGTTGACATCGTCGTTTCGAAACCGATCGCAATCGAAGTCAAACCCGCGGAGTCGCCATGACAGATTCAAAACCACACTTCGATCGATCAGCCGCGATCAATCAACGACAGGCAACACGACGAAGTTTTATGCGATTCGGCGTCGCCGGTTTTACCAGTTTGAGTCTGCCCGGTGTACTACGACTCCGCGCGGACAGTCCCTTGCCCGAGTCCAAACGTCGCAAAGCGGTCATCCTGGTTTGGAAGCCAGGGGGTTGCAGCCACATTGATACTTACGACCCAAAACCCGATGCACTCAGCGAGTACCGCGGACCTTTCGGCACGATCGCCACGAAAGTCAACGGGATGCGTTTCACCGAACTACTGCCTCGCCAAGCTGCGATCGCTGACAAGTTCACTATCTTGCGTTCGATGCGACAAACAGCGGGCGGTCACCCCGCCGGATCGATGCAAATGTTCTCGGGGGATTCGGATACACGCGACAAACCAAAACCACGCCTTCCCGATTGGATGTCCGTTGCCAATTACTTGCGTTCCCAAGATGGTCCACGAACCAATCCACTGCCACGGTATGTCGGGGTAAATCCGCCCACCACCTACAATGGTCCAGCTTATCTCGGTGACGCGTACTCACCGTTCGCGGTGGCAGGCGATCCCGCGGCGCCCAACTTCACCGTTCCCAACATCGGCTTGACCAATAATCGCGAAGTGGAACGGATTGATCGCCGGGTCAAGCTGCGGAAGAACCTCGACAATCTCCAACGTGCTTTCGATGTCTATGGTGAACTTGACGCGCTGGACCAATTTGAATCCCAGGCATTGACCCTGCTGACAAACCCGAAAACGAAAGAGGCGTTTGATCTATCGCGCGAAGATGATCGAACTCGCGACCGTTATGGCCGCAATACCTGGGGACAACAATTGTTGATGGCTCGGCGGTTGGTCGAGGCTGGTGTCGAAGTACTGACCAGCAGTTTGCGCGGACCACTTTGCGGTCGCGTGAACAATTGGGACGACCACGCCGTCAACCATCATGTTTTTGATGCAATGCGATTTCGATCCGAAGCCTACGACCAAGCGGTCACCGCATTGATCGAGGACATCTACGAACGCGGATTGGATCAGGACGTGCTGGTCGTTGTTACCGGGGAGTTTGGCCGCACGCCAAAGATTAGCTACCAACCGAGCACAGGCGCCGGAAACGCCAGCGCGGCCGCCGGTACTAAGCAACCTGGTCGTGACCATTGGCCACGCGCCTTCAGTAACCTTTGGGCGGGCGGGGGCATCGAAACCGGTCGATTCATCGGTGCGACCGACCCACGAGGTGAGGACGTTATCAATCGTCAATGTGGACCGGGTGACTTCCTAGCAACGATCTACCACCATCTGGGAATCGATTCATCGAATGTCCTGATCGAAGATTTCAATGGTCGCCCCACTCCAATCGTGGATCATGGTCGACCAATTCCCGAACTGATCTCGTGATCGACTTGCAGACGTGTAACGATCGATTCCCCTTGGAATCAAATGGCACGAACGCAAGAGACTTCGCGGAAGATCACCGAGTGCAACTTTCAAACGGCAGCCTCGGATACGTGACCCTCGCTAAATTTTGGTTACGAGGCGGGAGTTAGATCGATGATTGAATCGTTGAGTGATGACTCGAGCTTCAATTCATCGTCGTCGTCATCTGTTGAATTGAAATCTGGCGGATCTGGCCCTCTGTCGAGAGCATCGTTTTGCTCTAAGCCCAGTTGCCGATCGGCCCAACCACGCCAATCGGGCCGCGTCTCGATCAATGCCAAATCTTCCAATTGCACAATTAGGTCGGGACCGGTTTCACCTAAACGGACACGTAAGCGAACCAGGTTCCCCAAAAAGTTTGGGTTCACTGGATCCATCTCCACTGCCTGCCAGTACAACTCCATCGCCTCGTGAACTTTACCCGCCGACTCCAAGGTCAGGCCGAGGTTGTAGTAAACCACGGGATCGTAAGGCATCAAATCCATCGCAGTTTCGAACGCCAAAATCGCCTGGTAAAGATTACCTTCTTGGTAATGCAACATGCCAAGATTATTGTGCGCAGGACCGTAAGACTCATCCGCTGCGGCTGATGCGAGAAACTTCTGCGTCGCCTCGGCTGTGTCTCCACAATCCAAGGCCTTCATGCCCATCTGATTCAACCGTGCTGACTTTGGGCGATCTTGTGTCGCCGCCACCCGCACAATTGACTCGGAGGGACCAATCAGCGAGGCGCAGCCACCCACCCACACCGTCATGAGCATGACGGTGCCGGCAAGTATCAAGAAAGAGCGACTGCAGCGCATCGTTTCCCAAGCCCGAGAATCTGTTCGTGGCGGATCGGTCGCCTAGCCAGGCCGATCCATATCCCACGAGGAACGAATCCCAGAGGAAAAAAATCGAAGCCCGTCTACTCGACGTTTCCAAGTTGCTGATCCCGGAACGGGCAGCAACTACCGGCTTGTCGGAGAAAAAATGATCTGGGTCAAGGCCAGCTCCGCCTCCCAGCTTTCCTGGCCACCCCTGTTTGCCGAATTCCTGGGGGCGGAGAGACGAAGATCACGAACCAACGTGCCTGCCTCTTGGTCCTGCAAGGCATCACAGAACTCAAGCAGCGTCGTCAGGGGAGTGGCAGCTAATTCGATTGTGGTCACCCGAATCTCATAATTGGTTCGAGGAATCCGCTGAGGATCGGTCGGCTCCTCCCGAATCAGAGCAGACTGCGCGATCCCCGCTGCTTCGCGGGCAGCAGCCACCCGAAGTGCAATCTCTGATGGTGATTCCAACTTCAAGGCAGCAACCTTCGGTACTTGCTGCCATCGTCGAATGTCATCCAGCTTGTCACGAACCTCTTGCAGGTCATCTTCGGCAGCAACCAATCTCTGTTCGGCTGACCGCGCCGAAAATACGCCCAGCATCGCGTAGACCGCCATCAAGCCAAGGGCCAAAACGAACAAGATCCGCAATCGTGTCAATTTTTTGTTCATCCGCGAACCTCAACATTCGCTCTCAAACGAAACGAAACCTTCGCGCGATCGCCGCCAGCACCCGATTGCGGCACACCCGATTGCGGCAATCCCACCCACTCAGCTTCTAACGAAGAGACAAATGTCTTCGCATCACTTTGGGTGGTAACCGGCGGTTTGACACTAAACCCGACGGACGACAAGTGGGAAGCAAGAGTACCAGCATCCACTGGACTCCGAACTTCCAATTCCACATCAAGTCGACCGTTGTCGATATCGATCTTTGTCACGCGGAAGCGCAGGTCGTTCGGCAACGATGACAACAATCGCAGCAGCATGCTGCGTGCTGACAATGGCAGATCGATGCTGCCACCCGATCCGCGTGACGCCATCACACGTGCATGTTCGCTACGCACACGCCGCAACAAGGCGGCAGGAATGCGTTGTTCGGGAAAGGCTGTTTTAAATAAAGATCGCTGTTCGGTTTGCAGACTTGCGATCTCAGTCTCAATTCGTTGTGTTCGATACCAGCCCCCAAAGGTAACAGCGATCAGCAACACGATGGCAGCGACAACAGCACACCGCATTGGTGTTTGAATCAAACGAAACGCATCAGGTGGACCCAATAAATCACGCCGCAGATCAAACGGGCTGAACCGCCGTTTGATCAACATTTCGCCACCCTGCAACTCAAAGACATCAAGCGGCTGAGACACTGATTCAGTCGAACCAAAAACACTCTCAATCTGTTGTTGATCTTCACTGCCAGAAGCGACAACGACGATTTTGTCGGCCGCCGAAGGCTCCAGCATTCGATGCTGGTGTAGCGACTTCGTTTCCATCGCCAAGACTTTCCAATCAGTGATTGATCCACGTTGCGTTCGGATCCAATCACAAGTCGCCCCCTGGACCAACAGGTAATCGACGGTTTGCCACTGCGAATACTGCGACGCCAACGCCCCGACAGCCAATAACGATGCGGGAACGATTGACCGAACAGCGATTCCAGCTGACTCAAAACTGGCCGAAATCGCTCCCCATGGTTCCAACGGCACTGCCACAGCAGCAACCTGTTTTGCCGCCTCACCGGACGTTTCAACCGGTCGAAAATCAGCCACCATGGATTCAGCATCAATCGGCAAATGATCTTCCAAGGCATACGTCAACTCGACGCGGTCACGGAGATCGGTTGCCGGTGGCCCCTCGAAACGTGCAAAGAAGCAAGAAGTCGACGCGGGAGCCAAGACGCACTGAAATTGTTTCAACCCAGCCAAACGAGACATCAGTGTCACACAAGTCACCAATTCTTCGGCCGACGATTCCGCCGCCAACGTCTCGGTCTCCGAGCCAACGACAATCGACCAATTGTTAGCACGCTGCACAATCAAGCAGTCTTGAAAACTCATGGGCGATTCCTACGACGACCATTGTTACGGTTACTGCTTCCGCGAGCCGCTTTGTTACGTTGAAGCACAACAGTCTCTGTACGCCCCATCCAATTCAAAGTGACCTGTTCCGATGTCACATTCTGCACAGTGATCCCGGTCGGGGTGAGTTCCAGCGACTCGCCCTCGCCCTTCACATCGAAGTTACCATCGGCATCTTCAATCATCGCAAGACTTTGTCCCGATTTGATAATCGTTCCCACCAGAGTGAATTCCAAACGAGGTGGTGGAGGTTCGGGGCGAGGAGTTGGTGGGGGAGTTGGCTTTGGTTTTGTTTTCGGCTTCGGGGGAGGTGGATCATACAAAGGACCTCGCAGAGATCGCGTGGTGATGGCGTTGTCCAAGTTAGGTTCAGGATTCGCCTCCGGGACTGGCACAGCGGCCCGAGCCGCTGCCTGGTCTGAAGTGATTCCCGAGAAACCACCGAGCGATGAAAACGACCACGCCACCGCTGCCCCGGCAGCAGCCAACAGCAAGATCGTCAATACGATCAGCGCGTTACGTTGAATGGTGATGTTCATTTCAGTTGGATCAGTGGGGTATTTTGCCGATCTCTCTAGTCTACGAAGCGGCTGTACCGCATGTCTCCCTCCGCATCGCGGAATTGGACGGTAAATCTTCGCAGCGACCGCCTACCGCCGGTCGAAGCATCCAACCACATCGAGAAGTTTGAACTGGTTTCAGACAGCAGTCGTGCCAAGGCATCCCGTTCTCGTTGACTTGCCACTTCTGACTGCAATAAAACGGCCAGGGTTGCCGTGGGGCTGCTTCGATATCGGGTCAGCAGTCGCTGGGCTCCACCATCTTGAACGACCGTTCCCGCAACTGCCAGGATTGCCTCGTCCGAGGCGCGGCGAAAGTTCAGTTGTCCGTTCCCCCAGCAGGTCATACCGGTCGTAAGGTTTGGAAGTACCGCTGAGCCACCGGAAGTCTCTGCGAGAGTCGGCAAATCGAACACTTCGCCCCAACTTCGAAAGGCCGCGGGCAGCCCGATTTCCTGATCTTCATCCTGATCTTCATCGTCATCATTTTCGATGATGCTCCCTTGATCCATCGCCATCGGCTGCATAGCCGGCAGCAATCTCAACGCTCGTCCCGCACCAGGCCCGATCATTTCCATCGCCGCGCGAGCCGTGTCGACTTCTCCAGCCTGATGGTACAACGCATTCAAGTTTAACTTGGCATCCTCATCCCCCAGCAGGACGTCAAACGTTACACCTCGGAGAGTGATCGCTGCTCGTAAAAATGGTTCCGCCGGTTGACTGGGATCTTGCTCCGCCGCCAATTCCTCTCGCGTCTCAAACAACTTGGGGGCTTGAGACAAGAGTGTCCGCTCAAGCGTCATTGCACCCCACCGCTGTTGAAGCGTTCGCTCCGCGTCTGCAGCTTCCAAGCCTCGTCGCAGTGAAAGATTGGCCAACAAGCTAAGCAGGGTAATCATCAACACCGAAACGGAGATGACGACCAGCATTACGTAGCCGCGGCGGTTTCGCTTACTCGCCATGATGAATCACCTCCCGCAACAAAGAACGTCCACGGGGGTCCAGCAGCAGCACACGAAAGACGGTCGGCGTTGCCGGTAATCCCCCCGCCTCGGGCAGCGATGCCAACGCATCTTCAGGACTCAGTTGATCCAGCGATTCAATACGTAGGGTACCGACACCGACCCACATCGGTTCAGCAGGCCGCCCCATTTGCTGACGCACCAGAATCCGACCGCTCGCCGTATTGGCCAGACGATAGCGAACACGCCCCTCCCTCCAAATCGAATCACCAGTGCTCGGATTCCGAGCAACAAAACCGTGCAGCAGAACCTCATCTCTGTTCCACTGCATCCCTCGGGAGTTTTGAAAATCCTCCCGCAACCGTTCCGCCATCAAAGTAGTCGGAAAGGTTGTCGTCTCACTGGTTCGATACTGCCGTAGATCGCGACTCGCAGACCACACAATACTCATCAGACCGACCATCATCATCGCCGCCAACACCGCCGAAGCGATGAGCTCAATCAAGGTAAAACCGATGCGATGACGAGTAGGCCGAGACTCTTGATGAGGGGCTAATTTCCCCTGACGTGCATTCCCCTGCGTGCCTGCCCCTGCGTGCATTCCCCTGCGTGCGGGAAGGCAAACGCATGCTGCGATTCACAACGCGACAGCGGATCGCTTTCGATCTTCAATTCTGAATCTTCTTCACCACCTCGACTGACGCGTAAGGCTTGCCAAGTTCACCGAGAATTTCGAGTCGAATCACCTGCATTGGGACGCCGGCGGGCGCGGCCGCACCAACCACTTGAGTACGCCAGGACCATTGCGGGCGGGCAGCGATCAATCCCTGAGCCACTGGCGGAATACCATCGCGACTGTTGAGAAACTGATTTAGCAGGTCGTCGGCAATACCAACCGCTACCAACTTGTTGTTCGAGAAATGGTGTTGCCGACGGTGAGCCCCCGTTGCCAAGAGCGAACTGACCAAAACAGTTGCCATCAACACCAATCCGACAACCACCTCGACCAAAGTCAAACCGTCCCTGCGATCAGAGTGTGAGCAATTCATTTGCCTCTCCCTCTCCGTTCACGCGAACCACTTGTCCGCTCGGTCCGATCACCACGATCCATTGACCAACCTCGCCCCGTTTGAGCTCGATCGCATAGGTCGGCGACCAGCCGTTATCGCTGTAGGGGATGCCGACCTGGCTGCCAACAATCACACGGCTTGCCATTTCGACGGACGCGATTTCGACACCAGCAGGAATCTGAAATGTCGATTTTTGAATCTCAAACTGTTTTTTCAGGCGATCGAGGTTCAGCACAACAGGCTGTCCTGTCGCTCGCGCGACCCGGCGTGCCTTGGCATCGGATATCTCAATCGTCTGCCTCGCTTGGCTCAAATAATAACGGTCGATGGTGCCACGCAACGATACCGATGCGATGGTGGCCAACAACGCCATGATCGTGACCACAACCACCACTTCGATCAACGTGAATCCGCCAGTTCGACGTCGCGACCGACGATCACCGTTTTGCGAGATGGCCGATGTCGCAATCCTTGATTTAAACCACCAGGTTGATGAAGCAGTCAATTGAGACCTTGGGTCTGCAGGATGAGATGAATGGAAGATTTCTCAGCTAGGCGTCTTCTTGACCCAGCAATTCGCTGGTGATGTCTTGGTTCTCTCCTTCGCCACCTTCGCGACCATCTGCGCCCAAGCAAATCACTTCGTAGGGCTCGGTCGATCCAGGACTAACGTATTCGTATGAATTCTTCCAAGGATCCAAAGGAACCTTATTCAAAAACCCATCAGGCCACGTGCTGGTCCCCTCTGAAAGCACATTCAACCCTTCATCGGTCGTGGGGTAACGCCCTTGATCGGAGTAAAACGTTTCGATCGCTTTGACCATATTGGCGATTTCAGCTCGCGCGACGTTTTGCTTCGAAGCGATCAAATAGCCTCGCGTGCGAACGGCGACCAACCCCGCCAACATGCCCAAAATCACCATCACGACGATCAGCTCGACCAACGAGAAAGCGGCGTTCCGAAGATACCGTACGGGTTGCCCCGATCGATCACATAACATTTCCCGCCTCCAAAATTGGAAGAATTGTTGCCAACAACAAAAAGCCGACCATCACGGCCAAAACCAAGATCAACACAGGTTCAAGCAAAGCAGTGAACCGCGCCGATGCGATTGCGACTTGTGCATCATAATCGTCAGCGAGCCGAAACAGCATCTCATCAAGTTTCCCCGATTCTTGACCAACTGAAAAAACTCGTACAGCCAGCGGTGGAAAGGCTTCACTTTGCTGCAACGCATCGGCCACCTCCTCACCGGCGGCGATTCGTTCGCCTGCTTCACGCAGTGCTCTTTTGAAAACCCGATTCGTCGTCGATCGCTCCGCCAACTCGACCGCACGAGTCAGTTCAACACCACTTCTTGAGAGCGTGCCGATAATCATCGCGATACGGGAGACCCCCTGTTTAGTGACCATCGGACCGATGATGGGCAACCGCAGCAAGCCACGATGCCAAGCTTCCTTGCCGCGTTCACTACGAAGGACAGACCAAACGCCAACCGCTGCCGCTACCCCACCCGCTGCGAATAACCAACCATAGGATAGCAGGGCCTGACTGATTGCTTGTGCCACACGCGTGGGCCAGGGTAATACGTCGACCGTTTCTTGTAAGTTTTCCAACAGTGGTGGTAACACAGAGGTCATCAGAAACAAAGCGGCGGCGGTTCCAAAGCAAATCAGGAAAGTTGGATACACCAGGGCCGTGGTGACTGAATCACGCAAACCAAGCTGCTTTCGTTTGAACTCAGCAAGCTGGTCGAGCACCGATTCAAGCGTGCCTGAACTCTCCCCCACCTCAACCATGTGAACCGAAGCCGCATCAAACAGATCGGGCCGTTCCGAAAGAGCATCTGCCAGAGAAGATCCCGCGGCAACACGGTCACGCACTCCCAGCATCGCCGCACGAAACGATCCCCGCGTCTGCTGCGTAATCGTGTCGATGGCATCCAGTAAGGGGATTCCGGCGTGCAGCATCATCGCCATTTCCTGCACCGCAGTTGCCCAATGGGTCGACACGGACCGAACCGTCCATCGCGGCCAATAGTTTCGCTGCGAACGCTGCGAAGTTTCGGCCAACCGTCGCACTCGAACCCCATCCCCCCGCAACTGGTCTCGCGCCTGTCGAGGCGTATCGGCAACCAACGTGCCGTGAACCGTTGCGGCGTTGTGATCGACGCCCGTGTAGGAAAAGACTGCCATGTTTAATTTCAGAGCGTCGTGACGCGAAGAACCTCATCCAACGTGGTGAAACCTTGGTGAATCTTTAACAACCCATCCGTGGACAGCAGGTGCATCCCCGACTCGAGCGCCGCGGCACGAACTTGCGATGCATTGGCACGAGATTGAACCAAGTCACGACACTGATCATCGACGACCAGCAATTCGAACAATCCGATTCGCCCACGAAATCCAGTACCGCGACAATGCTCGCAGCCAACCGCACGATGAACTCCCGCCAAGCGACTGGCATCAAACCCGAGTTCTTCGATCAAATTGGACGGGATCGGAGGTCCGGATGATCCATCAGGCTGTTTGCAATGCTCGCACAACCGTCGCACCAGTCGCTGTGCCAGCGAAGCGACCAGGGAACTGCTTACCAAATAGGGTTCAATGCCCAGATCAAGCAGACGGGTAATCGCACTCGCCGCATCGTTGGTGTGCAAGGTACTGAACACCAAGTGCCCGGTCAGCGAAGCTTGAATCGCCATCACAGCTGTTTCGCTGTCGCGAATCTCCCCAACCATGATGATGTCGGGGTCTTGCCGCAAGACGCTTCGCATGCCCGATGCGAAGGTCATCCCTTTCTTTTCGTTGATCTGTGTCTGGCTGATCCCCTCAAGCTGATACTCGATGGGATCCTCAATGGTCAAAACATTGAGATCATGCGAATTGATTTTCTGCAGCGAACCGTAAAGCGTGGTGCTCTTTCCGCTGCCGGTTGGTCCAGTCACCAGGATCATGCCGTGATCCAACTTGATCAGCTCCGAGAACCGCTCCAAATCATGAGCTGGCATACCCAAATCACCCAGCGAATAGAGTCTGGCACTTTTATCGAGCAGCCGAATCACGATGCGTTCGTTGTGACTCGTCGGCAGCGATGCGATCCGCAGATCAACGACCCGGTCCCCCAGTTGCACTGTCGCACGACCGTCTTGCGGGAGACGCTTCTCGGCAATGTTCATTCGCCCCAAGACTTTGATGCGAGTCAACACCTCCTCCTGGACCGACTTGGGAATCTCAAAACTATCAAACAACACTCCGTCGATGCGTTGTCGTACCATCACACGATCTTCGTATGGCTGGATATGAACATCCGAAGCGCCCGCTTTGACGGCATCAAACAGCAAGTGATTGACAAGTCGGATAATCGGGGCGCGACCCTCCGTATCCAACAGATCCTCTCGCGAAGCCAACTGACTGACCTCTCGCAGCAACGTGCTGCGATCGATTGTGTCGATCACTTCTTGGGCACGACTGTTGCGATCGGCGTAGGACACATTGATCGCGCGAGCGATGGCGGCCTCGGTGGTCAGCAACGGCCTGGCGGTTCGGCCGAGGGCGCGACCGACGATATCCAAATGGTCATAACCTTGGCGGTCACAAATCGCGACTATCAAGCCTTCATCCGAGACGAACCCGATCATCTGATGCGCTCGCGCGTACGCGATACCGAACCGCCGCAAAAAATCGGCGTCCGGCTGCAATCCCGAAAGATCATCAACGACTTGACCGCCAAAAACCTCGATCAACTGCGACAGCGAATCGGACCGCCCGGCAAGCAGACCATCCTCCACCGAACCACGCCCGGCCACTACGGCAGCGGATTCATCGGATGCGTCACGGTTTGCGTCGGAAGTTTCAGGCATGGGATTGCGAGCGGTTGACTCGCCGGAAAATCACCGGGAATCCTTGCTTCGTTCAATTCGATGTCAGACAAGTATCGCAGATCTCGGAAGCGGGAATCCCGCAAGATCTTGGGACGGATGAAAAGAAAAAAGGAGGTCGTCGTTTCGGCTTCAGTGGTCAAACTGGTCAATTCGCGGAGCACAGGAACCTTTTCCACCCAAGGCACACCAGAAAATGAATCTGTTTGCCCGATCCGTTTCAGCCCCCCGACCACGACGGTCTTCCCATCGGGGATCGTGACCGCACTGCGAACGCGATCAATTTGTCGCGGGGGAGGCAGGTTCGGATCACCTTGACCGGTGAACGTACTGAACTCCACCTCAAATTCTAATTGAAGATGATCGTCTTCGTTGATGTGGGGTGTGACTGTAACGATTGTTCCGGCTTCTTGGTCGCCCCCCAAGCTCTCGCTGCTGATCGTGTTGATCGTGTTGATGCTGCGAAATGGCACACTTGCCACACTTTCCAACTTCCCGGTTTGGTTGTCATTGACCAGTATTTTTGGGGATGCGAGCAACCGACTCCGAGCATGGGTGGTGAGTGCCTGGACAATCACATCAGCCACCTCGGGATCAAGCAAGACACCGTTGAAGCCCAGATCGGGGATTGGCGTCAATCGCCCCGAGGTTGGATCGACCTGGCTCAGCCCGAACGAAGTGAATTTGAACAACCGGCTACTACCGGTGCGATCTCCGGTCGAAACCTCGACACCAAGTGAGAAATTGTTGGTGGTATCGACCGCGACAATCTGCGCCTCAATCATCACTTGCGGTCGACGTTGGTCGAGTGAGCGAATCAATTTCTCATAAAGTGGCTGGACGCTTGCTGGAGCGTAAACGATCAAACTGTTGGTCGCGACATCTGCAGACACGCGAGCGCCGCCTGGCAGCATCGCGACCTGACCGCCGCCACCCATGCCCATGCCGCCCATGCCCATGCCGCCAACACCCATGCCGCCAACACCGCCTAAACCACCAACCCCCATCCCGGCCATACCACCTTGTTGCCCAATCAACGGGCTGAGGGCTGCATTTTGATTCTGCGAGAATGAATCAGTCTGCGTCCCATCACCACTGCCACTATCAAATGGCATACGAACAACTTGACTATTCGTGTCGCCTCGATATCCCAAGCCCATGCCGGCCGGCACCATGCCACCGGTCAAGCCGAGTGCTGAGGCGGGATTGACTCCACCAACATTCATTCCACCAAGGGTTCCAAACGCGCCGAAGCCGAGACCTCCACCGGCAAATTGGCCGCTTCCCGCGGCTTGCTGCAACGCCAGCAAGGAGTACAACACTTCGATCGCGTTGGCATTCTTTAACTTGTAAAACCGAATCGGACTCTCCGCCGAATCGACTGGCCGATCAATTTCTTTTAGCAAAGTCACGACTTGCTTATGAACCTCCGCCGGCGCGCGAACGATCAGCAGATTTCCATCCTCATCAACCGTTGTTTCAATTGACGCTTCTGATTCTTCTTGACTGACCAAACCCCGAATCAAGCGATCAATCCGTTGCACGGGAACGTTCTGAATTCGGTAAACACGCGTTTGAAATTCCATCCCAGTATCGAGTCTGGCCAATAAACTCATGATCCGATCGACTCGATCGACCAGACCAGCAACCACAACACGTCGACCCGATTCGTCATTGAACAATTTGTAATCGGCTGCAGGTGTTGCCCCTTTCGCCGCGCCGCCGATCAATAGCGACTCGACTTGCTCGATCAGCGTCGCAGGCGTCCGATTTTTGGTTTCGTAGAACTCAATGACCGCTTGGCCGGTCGGTTGATCGATTAGCTTCAACAGCTCGATGACGGTTTTCACGTTACCGGCATAGTCGGTAACGATAATCATGCGGTTTTCCGGCAGGACAATGAGATTGCCACCTTTGGAAAGAAACGGCCGCAACATACTGGCCAACGTGGTGATGCTCGCGTTGCGGATCGAGATGACTTGGGTCACCACACCCGCCGGCCCATCGCGAGCTAAGATCTCCGTGGCCTCTCCCGGTGTCGCTTGCGGAACGATATCGGCGATGTCGACAATCCGCTTCCAACCCTCGACTTCGGAATCGACGATCGCGAGATTCTCGCCCTTCAACAAACTTCCCAGCAGAGCAGGGAGTGCCTTTTTGGGAAAACGTGCTGGGGTGTAAACGGTCACCTGCCGGTTCGCGAGATCAGCGCTATACAAATAGCGAACGTCCAACTGCCGTGAAACTGCTTCTACCAGTCTCGTTAAACTCGTTGGGCCGGAAAGATTCAGCTCGATGACCTCCTCGCCTTCCGCCTGCGCATGAAGCACCGTCGGCATCATCAAAATGCCAATCACCGCAACGGTACAGCAAAACAGGTTTTTCAAAGCGAGTTGCCCATTCTTTAGACGAGTGACCAATCCAGTGATGGTGCAGTCCAGACGGCATCATGCAACCACCGTGGTCTGCGGGGCGGACGGCAAGGCCCACTGAGAACGACACCGATGCGCCAATCCCTTCACTCGTCTACGCAAACTGACAACCTGCCGTCAAGATGGTCGAGCACAGGGCTCCAGAACCCAGAACCCAGTAAGCTGAAGCCCCCCCAAGTCAGACAGTTCCCAAGTCAGACAGGCTTTGGAATAAAGGCGTTTCGGCCTCATTCGGATCCCCCCATGCCTGGAACCATCGCCGAGTAGATCGGAGCGACCGACTTCCGCTGCCGGGATCACGAAGATGAGTACCTTCATTTGAAATCAACCACTCGGCATCCAGTTAAAGTAAGTCAGGGTATTTCCCTTCCGCTCCGTGAATTGAAAGCATGAACGAATTTCGCCTCTATCTTTACGGGCCATCGCAAGGCGCCATCGAGACCAGCTTTGAAGAAGCGCAAGCTCGGCTCTCCTCACTGCCTCGGCTTTACTTTGAACCCGACGGTTCATTTGTCTGGGCGCTGGATGAAGGGCGACAGCAAGTTTTTGGAATGCTTTACGATGCGGCCGGGAAAATCCAGTACGCCGAACTCCAAGGTCGCTGTGACCTCAATGTCTGGCAGCAGCTAATCGACGCGATCCGGGGCGGAAAATCGTCCGACTGCCAGATCCTGCGACTGCCTGAGCAGCACCTGCAAAATCTACAAAGCTTTGAATCTGAGCACTGGCCAGCAGGATCCGAAGATTCGGGACAAATTGCCGAACAAAAGAAATAAGCCGTTTTTCGCCGGCATCTTTCGAAGAAAACGCGAACCCAGCAGGAAAACCCTGCGTCAGTCCTGATGATTGGCACGACTATTGCATCTGTAGTGGTTTTGTCGAACCGAAAGGGGTCGAAGCAAGAAAACATCGCTTCCAGCGAAAACCCATCAGGAGGATTAAATCCAATGCTTACTATCACATGCGAACCAAAAGCAACCGATAACGCCGTGACTCAAAATGAGACATTGCTGTCAGATCTTGAGATTTCACGTCGAGTTCTTCAAATTCGCTCCAACTGGAGTATCAGCGAACGACTGCGACGCCGTCGCGAAGCTGAGCAGCGTTTTGTAGATCTAATGGACAAACTTGGCAGCGAAGCAGCCTAGCGATATCCGGCTCGCCGTTGATTGAACGTCGCCCAAAGCGGCGGAACTCAGCGTGCGAGCCACTCGGATAGTGCCCGCTTGGTTATTGGCTGATGTCATCGCCACCAACGGGCTCGGAGTCGACCGGGACGCCGGCAACTTCGTCTCTATATCTGCATGCTTCTAAAAACGATTCCAGCAGCACCTGTGCGGCGACGGCATCGATTCTGTTCTTCTTTTTCTTCCGGGTAAATCCTCCGGGAGTCATGCGATTCTTTGCATCGGCGGTGGTAAACCGTTCGTCAAACATACGCACCGGGACCCCGACTTCGTCGGCTAACCATCGGGCGAACTTGCGAGCCTCCAAGCTCTTTTGACTTTCACCACCATCACAATGAATGGGAAGCCCAACAATGAATGCGGCCACCCGTTCGACTTTGAGCAAACTGCGATAGTAATCACCATCGTCTCGCCAGTTGGCTGCCGGCCGGACTTCCAAAGGGCTTGCCAAAATCCAAGCGGGATCACAAACGGCGATGCCTATTCGAACAGTCCCATAATCGATTGCAGCAATCCGCCCGTCGGTGGGAAAGTCTGTTGGCGATTCGGAAGGTTTTGATGAAGTCATGCATGTAGCCTAAATCATTTTGGGTCTTATCGCAGCCCACTCAAAATTGGCACCGTGGAAAATAGATCGGCCAACCTCACAGCCTATCATTCAGGGCAGCTTTCACGAGGACGGCGTTGCGTCCGCTCCCCAAGATTCTCCCGCGGTAAAATGGTTGCCCGCAGACAACCAACATTACGGCCGCTTTGAGATGACAACGCGAAGATACGACCGATCAAGGCTTGCAGATTCAGCGCATGCAGATTCAGCGAAGATAGCGATGACACGATCCCAAAGAATCGATGAATCTAACGAGTCTATTCTGCTCGCTATCCATCGCCTAACAATTTCAGTCGGATCCTGAAACGCAAAGGAAACATCCACACTGGTTGCGCACCCTAACGAAGCACGCTCGACCCATGATCACCGACTCAACTTTCAGATGCAGGTGAAGCTGACTGCAGATGCCTCCGATGCATGGATTAGCGGGGAACTGAAAGCGCTGAGAATAGAAGTTCCCTAGCTCGCAGAACGGAAGTAGCCACCATCAAAATTTCGCTTCTCAACCCTCATTGGCTTCATCACGACTTTGGGTATCCTGCCGATTACTGCGACCACTACTGAGAGGGCTGGTTTTTCCGATCGAGACCAAGCCAATGGACAAATCGACGCCGACTTCATCAGCTAGATCTTGAATCATTGCCAGTGGACTGGTCGACGAGGATTCTTGAAAACCATCGAGTCGTGTTTTTACGTGCAGACGATCAAGCGATTCAGGCATCACCTCATAGGCCTGCTCGTACCAAAACTTTGCCCGTTCCAGAGCAGAATGGCGATAGACTGCGCGACGGGCCTGTTCCGCCAATTCCCACCATGCATCGCCGATCGCAATCTGGTCAGACGGATTGCTGGCTCCTTGAAGGTCGCGAGCGGCAAGCTCCCGCAACGCTTCGGAGCCACCTTCGGTTAACAAAGGCAGCCCCCGCTGCCAGTCGCCTTTGATGAAACATAAAAAGCGGCCGACATCGGCAGCCGCACCCCCGTCACTCGGAATCAATCGGTACGCTGCGAGCGATTGAGACGCGGAATCGAAATCACGCTTTGCCTGCCCCAACAAGCCACGAAGACGAGTGAAATTCCGTGGGAGCCTCTCGTCGCGATCCTCATTGATCATTCGAAACGAGTACCGAGCAAGCGTGGACGCATTCATGTACTGATCATCATGTATCGCTGCGTGAATCACCCTGACCGCTCGCCTTACAAAATCCATCCCATTGATGGTTTTGACATCGCGCTGAGCGACTCCCCGTCCAAACTCAAGGATCCATGTCATGTTTTCATCCAATGCATCAACTTCAAAACGTGCAACTCGCTGGTCGATGCCCTGTACCAATTCAGAAACGCCCCCGGAATCAATCGCCAATCGCATAGCCGCTGTTTGCAAGGCGTACGCCCCCATGCTGTCCTCGCTCATGATCAAAGCCTGAGCCAACATTTCACGAGCAAGTTCGCGTTTCCCTTGGTCCAGTTTGGCCCGCTCTAATTGCGCCGCAAAGATTTGACGCAATCGCTCGCGTACCGCGGACATTTCACCCGCCGAGGGAACAGGACCACGCGGCATGATATCGGTGTCAGGAGCAACCATATGTTTACCGCTATCTTCACCAGCAGTTGGCTGTAGCTGTTCTGCAATAGCGGTCACGTCAGAAACATTGCTGATCGGAATATCTTGATGCAATTTCCCCGCTACCAAACCATCCCCTGCTTCAATGGTCAGTGCGTCCCAGAGGATTCGAGACGAGGTACCGGCAGCAAGCAACGTGGTCCATCCATTTGCCCAAACTGCAAAAACACCCTCCTCACGCAAGTCAAACAGCAGTCCAATCGCGTCGTCACGATCCTCCGGTTCAAAATCCTGGGGAGCGGTCCAAGGCACAGCGTGATCATCATTCACTTCGACCAGCAGCAGTGTGTTCGCGACACCGTCTTCGATCACATCATCATTCAAAACGCTGCCTCCACCATCTCCGCCGATGAACCCTGAACACGCGGGCATCAAAATGTTCGTGCTGGTGTCAAATCGCTCCGGAGAAGTGTATACATCGGGAATAAAATTCAACAACGCATCGTTCGGCGGACGATTCCAGGGAACGTTCTTGTCAAATTTTTCATACAGTTTTTTGTAACCAAGGTAAGGCAGTATTTCGACTCGCCAGGAAAGCGTCTGAAATCCGTTCGCCGAAAGATAGGTTGGTGGTAACCGCTTGTTGTCCCGCGCATAGGCAAGAAGTGCGTCAGCAACTTCCTGCAGATGCCGCGCTGCAATCTCGCGACGTTCACTCTTGGAAAGCGAATCATCGGGACGTCGCTGTTGAATCGTTCTCAAATCCGGTTTCCGCCCCGATTCAGCCGATCGCAAATCGACACCAGCCACATCTTCTGAAAGACTCGCAACGGGTTCTCCAGTTGACGGGTCGCCAGCAAGATCACCGTTCGACAGCCCCATGGAATTCGCTCCCGTGGCATCAGCGTCCTGCGATAATGTCGGGTCAACCGTCAAAGAATTTTGGCCGGCAACTGCCTGAGAAGGCGATACGGGGGGCAGTGGGTTTGCAAGTTCCATCTCCGTCGACGTTGGCATCACGTCTTCGTCCTCATCATCGTCGCGTATACGCTGCGTGGAACGCATCATGAGGTCGCTGCTGCTGGGACCGCACCCCGGCGCACACAGAACCCCAAGGACCAAGAGGCTACAAGTCCGTCGAAACAACGGGATCCCCACACGTATTTTCATTGTCATTACTCAGCCCTCGATTCAATCATTCGAAATTGTCGCTCGGCGATCGATTTCGCCATCGTCAGAAACATCGCCTCAGCCAAATCAGGTCGTAAGTCCTTGGTACTCATGCGGAACGAAGCATGATTCGTCGCATCCACCCAAGACTGAGGCAACCGCCACCACAACAAAAACTCCGGGTGACAAGAAATCGCTTATTCTGCTGTAACGCATCGGCGATCGAGGCATCGATTCGAATTCGCGACTCGTCCTGCCGCTGCTCGACAACGCGATACTGTTTGGCCAGTTCGGACAAACCAACAGGATTCTGCTTGATCTCTTCCGCGTCAGCGAGATTTAGATTGATCCCCTCAGCAAGCCGAGACGTGAAATCTTCACCACCAGATTCGAATGACCAGGCCCATTGTGTCTCGCTCGAAACAATGACCAAATTCGTCACGCTCGCGCCACAATCAAACAGCAGCACTGCGGGCGTTTTGTCTTCAGCTTGCGAGGCAGAAGGTACAGACCAGTCATCGGCAAACTCGTGTGCAACGAAGTTCACCAGTGCAAGTGTGTCTCCCTGCAAACCATCAACTTTTAATCCAAGCGAATTCAGTTGCGTGACGCGTCGCTCGACGATGTCCTTTCGTGCTGCTGCCGCCATCGCTGGCCGCCCATGGATTTTGTTGCCATCGTCTGACGCGATCCATCGCACCAACGACAAGTCATCCCTGGCGACTGGAATTCTTTGTTCAACTTCTTGGTTCAGTAGTCCGATCGCCTGCTTATCCTTCACCGGTGGCAATCGCAGCGATTTAACGATCAGGCTGACAGGATGAAGATTGCACCATACCCCCGCATCCTTCAGGGCATCCTGTTTGACGGACAAAAACTCCTTGATTGCTTTCCCGAGCAAACTGGACGATTTCGCTCGGTTCCCTTCTCGACAAAGCGGAGTCTCGTAATCTCGCATGAATGCATCAACAACAGTCACGCGACCTTCGATTTCTTGCAAGCAAACAGCCTTGATCGACGAACTACCAAGATCGACCCCCCAGACTTTGCTCTTCCGTTTTGCTCGCCCACCGAGCAGCCCTTTCTTTTCACAGAAGTGTCCAGTGATACGTCCACGCCCCAACCCTTGAATTGCCAAGCCAAAGGCTACATTGAATCGCCCTGGCGATGATTTTATCGAGGCGTGCTTTCGGAGTTCAATCGACTGAGGAGCAGTCAACACACCGACAGATCCGCCGAATGCAGACTCGCAACTGTCTCCCCAAGCTGAAAAATGAGAACGCGTCTCGCGAGGGCCGGTTTTCAAGCGAGCCGCTAACTGACGAACAATTTCCTGAGGGCCGGCATCCTTGGGCACCAGCTTTGTGAACCGCAATGCCAACCGACCGAGCATCGGCGTGGCGATTGGCTCTGCAGCAAGCTGCCTTGAAAGCCAGTGAAGGTCGGCTGCTCGGTGTCGTAATCGCTGGTACGAATCAGAGCGAACTAACTTTGGCATCGACTCCAAATTGCCAAACGCTTTTTCGTAATGTCCGTTCGCGAGCAATTGCTTTGCGCGGGCCACCATTTTCTCGCCAACCTGCCTGGCAACTTGATGGTACCGTTTGTCACCGGGACAAAGTTCCAAAAGCTGATCAACGGCCGCCCCCACGCAGTGCCAATCCCTCTCTGCGATCGCAACGCGAAGTTCCTCATCGAATTTTTTGATTCGACTCGCGAACGCCTGCACCTCTTCACGCAAACCTTTCATCTCGGCCGTCATCATCGCTTCAGGAACCGTCGCCAGCAATTTCGCCGCTAAAGACTGATTGCCCGCCTCGCATGCTTGGTTCACCTTGACCAGAGTTTCCTCAACCCTTGCTCCCGCCGTTGTTTGTAGTTTCTCGATTTCACCAATCAGCTGAACAGCTTTTTTGACATCGGCTGCGTGTCGATAGTCTTCCGTCTGTGCAATTCGACGAAGCAACCCGAAGGCGCGATCAAATCGAGATTCACGTGCTGCGGACACCGCATCGGCCATCGATTGGCGATGGCTCTGCCGCACCTCGTCCAAAGCTGCTTCCAAGTCAGCGCCGCACGATTCGCAAAACTTCTGGGTCAGACGCACCTGCTGCTTGCAGCTGGAGCATTCTTCGTAAAGTGTTTTCCCGCAGCCGACACAAAACTTGGCGGCGGAATCATTGGCGGCATTGCATGCTCCGCAGCAAACCCCTGGCATTGGCTCAGTCGCGTTGTTTGTACTCATCGATGCTTCTCTTCCATCTTGTTAACCAGATGAACATTGATTGTAACCACATGTCCTAATCAAGCGTGTCCACGGCTCCCGTCAATGGAAACCAATTGCTGAAATCTTTGTTTCTGGGATCACCCACGTGAACGTACCCATGTTTCTCAAGAGCATTGAAGACGACCGTGGGGCAATCCGCTGGCACGATTAGCGTTAGGCGATAGCTACCCGCCGCAGTCAAAGGCTTCAATTCAGCCCGCAATTCCTGCGGTTCGACATCTAACACTTCAATCTTGCGTTTGACATCGTTCCTGGTTCGCACGACGACATGAAACTGGTGCTTTTCGCCGGACACCAAGGTTCCGATGTCGAGCCCCTTCGTTTGGTGAATATCAGGATGATAAAAGTTGATCGGCTTGCGAACTTTGCCGAAGCACGCCATTTCGCGTGCAACCGCTTCACCGCCGTCATTTGGCACCACCGTTAATGTCAGTTTTGCTTGGTAGTCACCGATTTCCAAAGGTGCAGAAAAAACACGCACTTCCCAAGCCGAGCGAGCTTCGGAATCAGCGAGCGCGGCAACATCAACCTTGCCGGGCTCCGCATGCCATTGAAAACCGGGAATGTCGCACTGAATATCGGTCACTAAAAAATCTTCCCAGAGCTGGCTAAAGACGAAAAAGCGAGCTTCCGTTTGAACACCCAAATCAGTTGTCCTGAATGCAATTTGCTCGGGTGCGACGAACTTGGCTTTCACCTCCCCTTGCACCTT
>JAQWPZ010000118.1 GCA_029245125.1 Rubripirellula sp. | reverse complement strand
CTGAACCCTTTGCTCCGCACTCAAGATCACGTGGATTTCGAACGTGTTTCACCGCGTCAGACGATCTGTACTATGAGTCGAATTAGCAGGTTGCAAGTTTGGTCCGGAGTTGGCGTCTTACATAATTGATCCGGTTGCCACGTTGATTTTCAATCGTCATTTGTCATGATGTTCACAAGCAGCAGTCTTTTTCGGTGAGGACGCTACTTTCCGCCCGGCAAAACGAAAATGGAACACAGGCGAGCTCAGCCATGGTGTGGCTTGTTTGCGGATTCGACATGAACTCTTCTGTACGTTGCGATGCTAGATCAAAATGACTGGTGCCTTGATCCAGAGCTGGACTTTCTGAATCACGGATCGTTCGGCGCGACGCCCCGCGTCGTGATGCGAGAACGCGCTGAACTGCTGGAAAGACTGGAGCGTGATCCGATTAGTTTTTTGGCACCCGAGAGAGACCTGTGTGGAAGCCTGGATCATGTTCGCTGTATCTTGGCAGACCTGATCAATGTCGAACCGTTGGACCTCGTCTTTGTGCGGAACGCGACCGATGGCGTGAACGCCGTGCTGCGTTCTCTGCCGTTCGACAAAGGCGACGAGGTGTTGATTACCAATCACGGGTACAACGCCTGCAGCAATGCCGTTCGGTTTGCGACTCAGCGTAGCGATGCGATCACTCGTGTTGCTGAAATTCCCTTTCCCATTGAACATCCTGGCCAAGTGGTTCAGGCCATCGAAGCGGCGCTGACGGAGCGGACTCGGTTGCTGGTGATCGATCACGTAACGAGTCCCACTGGTCTCGTTTTTCCCGTGAAGGACATTATCGATTTGGCGCATCAGCAGGACGTTCGTGTCATGATCGATGGGGCTCATGCGGTGGGGATGTTGCCACTTGATCTGAAGACCCTGCAACCTGACTACTACACTGCGAACCATCACAAGTGGTTATGTGGACCCAAAGCGTCAGGGTTCTTGTATGTGAGGTCAGAATTGCAGTCACAGATCCAACCAACCATCATTTCACACGCTTACAGCCGATCGAACCAGAATCGAAGTCAGTTCACCTCGAGTTTTGATTGGATGGGAACACACGATCCAACACCGATTATGGCGTTGCCTGCGGCAATTCAGTTCTTGAGCAATTTGTACCCAGGTGGATTGGAAACGCACATGCAGCGTAACCACGAACTTGCGGTGGAATCGCAGGCGATTCTGTCGAAATCGCTCAATGTGGAACCGCCCTGCCCAACCGAAATGCTCGGCAGCCTGGTGTCGATGCCGCTCAATGGTATAGCGCTAAGTTCGGCTTGCCAACTTGGGCTGGCACTCTACACAGAGGAACGGATAGAGGTGCCAATTTCTGAGGGGGTCGCTTTCAGTTTGACAACGAGGAATTCGCCGCCTTGTCTTCGAGTCTCGTTGCAATGCTACAACACCGTCGAGCAGATCGAACGACTTGGCGAGGTCCTGCGGCGTCGCCTCAAGTTGGTGTGACCAGTTTGTTCGCGTGAATGCTCAGTATTGTCGTCTCGGGCGGTCTGGAATTGAACGGTCTGGAATTGAACGGTCTGGAATTGGTTCCCGTGTCAGCACCACTTCGTTTATCGAACTGCTTGCAGGCTGAAGTGCTGGCTCGATGTGGGGATGCTGGTGACCTGCAAAAGGGTGGTCTATCATCCCTGGGTTGATTAAGTCCGTTCAAGCGTTCGAAATCGCCATGCAAGGGTTGATTCATGATGGGCAGAAAACGATTCGATCTGATTGTTGTCACACTGTTGTCGCTGTTCATCGCCGGTCAGGAGCAGGGGCAATGCCAGGAGTTGGGGCAATGTCAGGAGTTGGGAACTCGCCAAGAGTCCGCCGCTCGTTCGGCCGCCGAGCGGCCCAATGTTTTGTTTATCGCGATCGATGACCTGCGTCCTGAGCTTGGCTGCTATGGGGCCAAGATCGTGAAGAGCCCGAATATTGATCGCTTGGCAAACAGAGGAGTTGTGTTCACCCATGCTTATTGTCAGCAAGCCGTTTGTAATCCTTCGCGGGCGAGTCTAATGACTGGTCTTCGTCCCGATACGATCAAGGTGTGGGATTTATGGACCAACTTTCGCGAGGCCAAGCCGGATGCCGTTACCCTGACCCAGCAATTTATGCAAAACGGATATCACGCGGCAGGTATCGGAAAGATTTACCACAATGACATCCAGGATCCGCCGTCCTGGAGTGAGCCAAAGATGAACATCGATGGCTATCCATTTGATCCGGATGCTGTTTACAGAGCGAAAGACAACGTCGATTGGTTAAACCAACGCAAGCAGGAATTGATCGCTAAGGGTGACACCCGCCGGATCGATCGGTTTGGGAAATGGTATCTCAAGCATGTCGCGACAGAGAATGTTGACATTCCAGACGATGCTTATTTCGATGGCGCGCAGACAACGGTTGCCATTGAAAAGTTGTCGCGGTTGTCGCGGGCTGACAAACCCTTCTTTCTGGCCGTTGGATATTACCGACCGCACCTGCCGTTCAATGTGCCAAAAAGATATTGGGATTTGTATGATCGCGCTAAAATTCCGTTGGCGGAAAATCAATTTCTGCCGAATAAGTCGCCCGCCTTTGCGATCAACAATTTGCGCGAAATTCGCGGCTACACCGACTTTCGCGACGAACCTCAGGCTCATCAAGGATCTTTTTCAGAGAAGCAATCACGTCTGTTAAAGCACGGTTACCTGGCTTCGGTCAGTTACATCGACGCACAAGTAGGGCGGTTGCTTGATGCATTGCGGGATCACGGCTTAGCGGAAAATACGGTTGTCGTGCTGTGGGGTGATCATGGCTGGAAGCTCGGTGAGCACAATAGCTGGTGCAAGATGACCAACTACGAAATCGATACCCGGGTTCCTTTGATCGTTTTCGCTCCGGGGGCAAGTGAAAACGGAAAAAAGTGTGACCGCTTGGTTGAGTTCGTTGATGTGTATCCGACACTCTGCGACCTCGCAGAGATTCCCAAACGTAGCGAACTCGAAGGTACGAGCTTTGCCCCTTTACTGTCGGACTGTAATCGCGAGTGGAAGACGGCGGCTTTTAGCCAGTTTCTTCGCGAAGGGATTTGGGTGGCCCCGGACGGGATTGAATACATGGGCCGAGCGATCCGCACTGAGCAGTATCGCTACGTCGAGTGGACAAAACGAAACTCGGAAATCGTCGTTGCAAGGGAGCTCTACGATCACCACGTTGATCCAAACGAAAATGAGAATGTCGCAGAGGTTGTGGCCAATCAGGGAATCGTTACCAAGCTGGGGGGCCAGCTTCGAGCCGGCTGGCAAGCGGTGATCCCAAAATAACGCCTGCAAGAAACAGAATCCGAGCAGTGAATCCTGCTGGATACCAATGGTGTTGGTGTGGAGCATTTGTTTGCTCGGCCGGCTTTGTGAAACGCGGGCCAGGATATTTGGGGGTCAGGGAAACTGACGTTTTGGGTGCAGAAAAAATTGGTCCGGGAAGATCCGATTCGTGGCAGTTAAATCGCTGTTCTGTCGTCACCTGCGGTGGTCGCTGATTCACGTCGACGATAGAATCTGCGACCATGGAAGTGATCGCCTTGCAATCCGGAAGCAGCGGCAACTGCGTTTACGTAGAAGCCGCCGGTAAACGACTTATCTTTGATGCCGGCATCAGCGGACGTCAAGCGGAACAGCGACTAGCCTCGCACGGCCGAGATATTCGTGATGTGGATGCGCTGATTATCTCCCACGACCACCAAGATCACACGCAGGCGATGGGGGTCTATCAACGCAAATTTGGGCTCCCGATCCACATCACGCCCGACACGCTGTCGGAAGCGAGACGCAAAATACGCTTGGGTGCGCTCGAGGATATCCACTATTTCAACGCAGGCCAGACAATTTGCTTGGGTGACGTTCGAGTGGAGACGATTCCGACGCCGCACGATGCCGTGGATGGTGTCGGGTTCGTCGTGGATGATGGCGTGCATCGGTTGGGGATTCTGACCGATCTCGGGCACGTATTTGACGAATTGGATGAGATCTTGCCCCAGTTGGATGCCGTCTTTATCGAAAGCAATCATGATTTGGAAATGTTGGCCGGCAGTCTCTATCCCGAATCGCTAAAGCAACGTATCCGAAGTCCTTCTGGCCACATTTCAAATACAGACTCTGCCGAACTGTTGTCTCGAGCAGCAACTGAGAAACTGCAGTGGGCCTGTTTGGCCCATCTGTCGGGAGAAAGTAACACGCCTGAGTTAGCGATTGAAACGCATCGGCATTTGTTGGGTAACGCCTTTCCGATTCACTGTGCCGATCGCCACGCGGCAAGCGATGTGATGGTGCTTTAGGCTGACCAGGCGGCAGTGTTGGAATGTTCGACAGTCGATGCTGCGTTTGTTTGCGCAGCTATTGGTTGTCACGGCTACGTTGCAGCAGTCGTGTCAGTGAGCGGTCGAGTTGGTTGGCAAAAATTTGCACATCTTTTTGGCTGAGTGGTTTTGGGCCACCAGTTTCGAATCCGGCGGACCGGAATTGTTCCATCAAGTTTCGAGCGGCCAAGCGTTCATGGACGCTCTTGTCGTCGAAGAGTTCGCCCCTCGAGCTGATTGCGACACCATCTTTCTCGACCACGCGTGCAGCCAGCGGGATGTCGCCGGTGATCACGAGATCGCCTGGTTGCATCAACTCCACAATCCGATCGTCTGCGATATCGGCTCCGTCACGCACGGTCACCCGACGAATGAATTCTGATTTTACAATCGCGATCGACTGATTTGCCACAAGCGTGGTTTCGATTCGCAGTCGCTCGGCGGTTCGGAACAAAATCTCTCTGATGGCGACGGGACAAGCATCTGCGTCGATCCAGATCTTCATCGCTGATTTGGGTTCAGTATCCACAGTCGCCTGCACAAAAAATTTCGATGGTAAACCCGAATCATATCGTCACCAAGCGCGGATGGTCCATGCTGGTAGCCAAAAGTTCCATGCCCATTTCCGTGCCGTCTTTTTGTACCAACTCTTTGTTTCTCGCCCATCAAGCACCGCCGCGCGGGTTTCATCTGTTTGGGATTTGGTAAGCCAAATCTGATTCAAGGCGGTGCTCTATTTGCCGGTTTTTCTAACATTTGCTTACCACCATTGGGTAATCTCTACTGCAGCGCGAGTAGGCAAACTGTTGATTTATCGGCCCCTGCTCTTGCCAAACCCAGGGTCTGCTGCTGATTCCAAGTTCATCTCATCACCGAAAGAGATTTGAGCCGTGAAAGAAAACCCGCTTATGAAAAGGTTGGGCATTGCGCGGATCGCGTTGAAAAAAGATCTCATCTGCTTCTTTATCCCTTGGGTCGCCGCGATGCTGTTGGAGTTCATACTCTGTGGCGTCGACGGTACCGGGCTATCTGATTTTTGGCGCAACCTCTGGGCGTTGATTTCAGATCCGCGGAATGTGGTGTCGTTTCCGGTTCGACGCACAATGGGGACTCTGTTGTTTGTCATCGGTTTGACCACGATGATCGTTGGGCAGTTGACGCTGCAACGAAATTATTCTGGCTTGGTGTTGATCAGGAAAGACCATCGCCTGATTACGCACGGTGTTTACCGATTCATCAGGAACCCGATTTATCTCGGCGCGATCATCGTTTTTACCAGTTTGCCGATTTATGCGGATAGCCGTTACGGCATGTTGGCGATGTTTTTGATGCTCCCGCTGTTTCTGATGCGGATCAAGCTGGAGGAGGAATTGCTCACGCAATATTTCGGTCGCGAGTATGAAGTCTATTACGAGCAGACAAAGCGATTGATTCCATTTCTGTTTTAGTACAAGTACCCGCGTATCGCACTGCCAAGGCGTTGGTGAAAATTGGGATTCGTTGTCCTGCATTGCCCAATCAACGGCCTGCTTTGATAGAGGCTAAGCTGGAATGAATGCAGGCCATGTTCGCGTAGCGACGGTTGGACGCGATGGCGGACTGCGTCAGACGACGGATGATTGCTGCGGCATTTCGTCGGGTGCGTCGGTAGAGGGCGACATTGTTACCCGTCGTGCTCGGTTGTTGGTTGCAGGTTGAGTAGCGAGATTCTCGATGGACTGGCGTTTCTGTTTGCGGCCCCACCTAACACGATACGCCCGGTTGATGGCGAATCCCTTTCGGCGAATGCAGAACTGAATTGCCCAATGTTCTTTGTCCTTGAAGATCAGATCGTTCACAATTCGAATCGATAAACGCTGGTTACCGGCTAGAAAGTCTGCTCTTTGGTGTTCTGATCTCAAGTATCCCGATACACCCTTTGCTTTAAGGAATTTGCAAAACATGGCCGCGTCGATGAAATGACGTCGGTGTCCCTGTGGCCAAGCTGCTTTGGCTGCATACTGTCGAAATTGCACCTGCCACTGCCGCCCCAGTCGTGACCAAGTCTCGGGGATCACACGAGAGACTTCATGTTGGCGTTTTTGAATGAGTGATTCGGCTTGAGCCTCGAGTTGGTGAACGTTGAGTCCATCAATGAACGATGCTTGGTCTGCTGCAATGCCAAGCTCCTTCGCCACGGCTGCCCGATCCTTTGCCAAACGCTCCCGCAATCCGCGATCCTGCAGAAGTCGACCAAGTATCTCAATGAGTGCGAGCTGACTCACAGGTGTCCTCCAGTCGCTTGAGTTCGATTTCCAATTGGTCGCATGACGGGAACGCCCCATCCCTCTCGATGATGATCGATTCGACGGGGGCGTAGGAAACGACGTCTGCTGCTAGCTCGAATAGCTCTTCCTGGATTGGTTCGCTGTGGCGGTCATGCCACACGCCGGCCTGGAATGAATACCCCACAATATGGAGTTGCCGGATAATCGAAGGTTCGACTCGATGCAGCCATTCCACTGGATCGAACTGATGATTCCGGCTGTTGATGAAGAGGTTCGTTACATCCAGCAGTAAGCCAACACCGGCTTCCTGGCAAAGCTGGTTGATGAAATCGGTTTCAGGGATTTCTTCTGGGACACGCAAGTACGACGTGATGTTCTCCAGCAATAAGGGGCGTTGACAAGCGTCCAAGACCTCTCGCGAATGGTCGATCAGGGTTTGTAATGAATTTTTCGTCAGTGGAACTGGGTTGAGATGTCCGAGATCGACGTCGTCGGTCTTGGTGAAGGCTATGTGTTCACTGATCCATTTTGCGTTGGCGAGGTTAGCGACTCGCTTGAAGTGGTCGAGCGTATTCGTATCAAGTTTTCCTGGAGTGCCGAGTGAAAGCCCCAATCCATGGACCGAGAGCGGATAGAGTTCGCGTAACGCCTCGAGTTGAGGCTCGCCACCGTCAAAAAAGTGTTCGGCGGTCAGTTCAACGCATTCGATTGCATCCGGCTTGTCGAGAATCCAATCAGCAAACGGAGCTCGAAAGCCAAGCCCCACGAGCGGTACCTCAACGAACGCATCGGAATCGAATTCTTCCACCATTTTGTCAGCCCCCGCAACCACCGCATCCACCACCGCCGCAACCTCCACCTCCACCGCCTCCGCAACTGCTTCCGCTACTGCAACCACCTCCCAAACCGCTCCCCGAGCTACCACCTTGCCCGACTGCAGAAACCATGAGGAAGCTGAATGGCCCCAGAAGCATCATCTGTCCGAGCGTTTCAAATTTGTGCATGCCTTGGGTTAGACCGTACCCAAGACGCATCAACCCGATGGCCTCGAATGCGAGTAGTAAAATGATGAAAACAGTGGCGGAGCAGCCAGTGAACCGTGCGATTAGAAAGGCGATGCAAAAGCCAACTCCCAGTGCAAAATAGAAGCTTAGGAATTCCGGGCCAGTTAACTCTATCTGGTGCATGCCGGCGACCAAGACCGTGATTATGCCGAGTCCTGCTGCAATTTTGATTTTAGGGTCGTGCCATAACGTCCCAAGGGACGACGAATCAGAGCCCTCTAATTCTAGCACAATCCGATCCAGATATGAGATTGCCCCAACAATCAACGGACTGATGATGGCCGCCAAGGCAAGGTTCTCAAAACTCTCCGACGACCGAACACTGAAAAGAACAGATAGGCATCGAAAAAAAAACACGCATGCATAGGAGAGCAATGCAGCAATCGTGAGATCACGCACGATGCTTGCTGAACACCGCAAACATCTTGCGGTGATGATACTGATTGCACATAGACCACCTAACGCAACGAAAAATAGATGGGCGCTGGGAGACTTGAGCTTCGACTGGATCACGATTGCGACAATCGCGGTGACCCCGCAAACCACTGCGATCGTGAGCGCACTTGATAAAGAATTGGAATCAGCTTTCATCGGAGAAACGCGGGGACGATGCTCGCATGCATGGCACAGTGGTTTCTCCGTATCACTCTTTGCACCGCACGCAAGGCACTTCTGCGGGGCACTCACTGCCTTCTTTTTTTCTTGTAGCGGGACGGGCTCCCCGGGTGAAGAGACGGTGAAGGTCTTTCCGCATTTACACTTCACCTTTTTACCGGCAATTTTCGTTTGCACGAAGTACTTCTTGCCACAAGAACAAACAGCCTTGATTCTCAACGAGGTTAAAGTGCTCATGAGCGAGTTTCCATTTGGTCGACGACAAGAGCTGAATCATGGATGAGACTAAGAAAACGATCGAACATTTGCTTCAATTCTCCAGCATTCGGTAGACTGGCTTGATCTCGCAGACCAAGCACTTCCTTGACAACATTTGTGTCGAGCCCGAATTCTTCGCCAAATTCAGTAGCAAGGTCGGTGTCGTCTTCCGGGACGATTCCAGTCTTCACAATCAGGCACGCGTGGAGGTCTTGCAGAAAACTTCGATTCGCTTCCACGAGTGTATCTCGCAATTCACCTGGCTCTTGGCCACGGTGTAGATAGATTGACCTCAGTCGCAGCATCAGGTTTTTGAGTTGCTGTTCGCATCGAAGTCGAAGGTGTTCATCCGAGATTTCTAAGCCGCAAAGCACATCTTCACCACTTAGGACCTGATAGTGCTGCTGCATGCCATGAAACTTGATCGGGAAAACGTCGCATGATGAGCGAAGGTCTTCGCGGGTCAATATCATGGTCGACAAAGGAATCTCTTGTTCGCAGCGGACGATCACGGCAGACAGCTTGTCGAGTGTCTGGCATGCCGCGTTTTTGAGGACGAACATCACGCTGACCGTGTCCTGCTCTGTCTCAAGTTGGTGGTTGCGAGCAAAGCTGCCGTAAACGATGACCGATTCAATGTCTGCACCTAAGGAACGTTGGACATCCTCGCTCAGTTGGTTCAGGACATTGCGTATGTGAAGTGGATCTCGCGACGGAGTGCGAGCGAAAAATTTCATAATAAAGCCTTGGTGAGTTGTCGAATGGTCAACGAGCGACGAGGTGAATGCACTCCACGGCGGTCATTCATGTTCTATCTTGATGTCACGTCCTGTGCGGTAGAGATTCCAAAGACAAGAGGTTGAGCAGAGCTGTGTTTTGCCTTCGTGTTGCTATTTCGGTCCCTGAGCTCCCTGCCGAATCTCATCGCAAAAGCGATTCAGTGGTCAAGCGTGCCATCTCTCCAAATTCGCTGACGTAGGGCCCACTAAAAGTCAGGTGCGCAATGGCTTGTTGGTTGCTTTGGCGTCCGTATTTGCTAGATCGGGCAACCAAAACTACGAAACTTTCAGTTTTTTTGGGTGCCGCACGCTGGATTGCCGCACGTTGGATTGCCTTGGCCCTTTCTCACGCATGAACGACGCATTTTCGGCAGGACTGAAGCAAGCTGCGAAAGCTCCAGACCGATCAACTCTTCTCCCGGCGGGTGATCGAGTGGTTTTACTGATTCATCAACGGGCGAATTTGTCTGGCATGGCAGAAGAGAGAATTCAAGCAGTCTAGAAAGCCGGGGTGTTGGCTAACGGACGACGTTCGGTCGCTCCGCAACGATAACCTAGACGGATCGAATTGGAGCGGACGGCTAGGCGGGCATTAAAAATTTGTAGGCGAACATCAGCGTAGCAATGCTCAAGAGAAGGCTCCAGGAAATTGCCCAAAAAGCGAAAACTCGCTGCCAGCGAGAGTGTGCTCGGTACCAACAGGCGACGGTGATTGTGATGCCAGCCAGGAGAGCGGGCAAAAAGACAAGGAGCCAAGCAAGATTCGAGCCGAAGTTGTCAACTGATTCTGCAATCGCGAATCCAAGAATCGGCAGTAATGCCCCTGCCAGCAACCAAGCGACAAAGATTGCTGGATGCCGGAATCTCGTAAAGGTTGAAACGATCGGTTTGCCTGAATCCGCGACCTGTGATGGGGAATATGGATTGCTGTTCATGGCATGTTGGGAAAGGAATGCTTTTCAAACAGCTTATCAGCTTTAGCCCGTATTCTTAGCCCAGCTTGTAAACAATTTGTGCCAAGCGAAAGCGCCTGCCAAGACGTGTGGCACGATCAATCGATTTCAATTCGATCCTCGGCCGCCATGCACTCGCTGTCCCCAGCATTCGTTGTCGCTGTCCCCAGTATTCTTGGCAGATCTTCCCGTCGCCGCCTTCGCGAGAATGCGGGCCCCGCCCGGCACCCCACGCCAACGAAACCCACGCCAACGAAACCCGCGTTCTGGCGAAAGCGGCGTTCTGGCGAAAGCGGCGACGAGACGTGTGGCACGATCAATCGATTTCAATGCGATCCTCGGCCGCCATGCACTCGCTGTCCCCAGCATGTCCCCACTCGCTGTCCCCAGCATGTCCCCAGCATCCCAGTCCCCAGCATTCCATCGATTTCAATTCGATCCTCGGCCGCCATGCGTTCGCTGTCCCCAGCATTCTTGGCAGGTCTTCCCGTAGCCGCCTTCGCGAGAATGCGGGCCCCGCCCGGCACCCCACGCCAACGAAACCCGCGTTCTGGCGAAAGCGGCGTTCTGGCGAAAGCGGCGACGAGACGTGTGGCACCAGCATTCGGCAGACCATCGCTGTCCCCAATCGTTCTTGCATGCAAAATCGACCCCAGCCCGATTCCACGGTCCCTGAGACGGCGTGCGGAATCACCGAAAATGATGACTCAGCGTCACCGATTGCCGTAAAAAAATGAAAATCTATGGCCCACCCCTGATCCCTAAAACGCATTGTCTCCTGAGCGTGCATCGATCTTCCAGGTGGAGCATTATTGTCGTGAGAATCTACCTTGAAATTCCAGCAACGGCACCCATTTGCCGTTCCGCTGGCCTCCCAAATAATTCTTCCCTTGAATGCGTTGATGTCACACCGCGTATCGACGGCTTCGCTCGAAATGGAATCCACGAGTGCTCGCGATAAATCGAGTACTCGCGATAAATCGAGTGCTCGTGCTAAACATTGGGCATGAGGGACGCATCAAGCTACAAGACGGCTCGCTGACTATTTTCGAGCAGTTCAAGCAATGTTTGCCCGTATCGCCCGTAAAGTCCGGTCGCAAAACAATCCCTGCCCCCCTTTGGTCGTCTGAAGATTAGAGATCAACCAACCTTTCGTATTCATCAGGAATCAAAATGCAACGTGTAACGATGGCACTCGTGTTGATCGTATCAACAAGCCTTGCACTCGCCGGAACGGTCAATGCGCAACCACCTGGATCATTTGGATTCGGTGGCCGCGGCGGACCGGGCGGACCGGGTGGACCGGGTGGACCGAATCGGGCAGATCGTCAATTGGTGAAAGAACATGACGTTGATGGGAATGGCTGGCTGAGCCGAGAAGAGCGGGACGCCGCCCGCAAAACGATGGAAACGGAAACCGCTGAAGGTGCGGGGGGGCGAGGAGGCTTTGGCGGCCGAGGTGGTCCCGGTGGCAGGCGTGGTCGTGGCGGTCCGGGTGGTCGCGGTGGAAATGCCCCGCAAGGTACTCCAGGACCTGCCGTGGCCGTCGACTCCGTTTCCGTGTATCCCGACAAGCCGTTATATGACACGAGCATCCTTCGAACGGTCTTTTTGGAATTCGAAAGCGATGACTGGGAAGAAGAACTCGAAGTCTTCAAACACACCGATGTCGATGTCGTGGCCAAGATGATCGTCGACGGAAAGATCTACGAAAATGTTGGTGTCGCTTTTCGTGGCATGTCGTCCTTTAGTCATGTCTCTCGAGGAAGCAAACGGTCCTTCAATATCTCGTTGGACATGGTCAACGACGATCAACGAATTGATGGTTACAAGACTTTGAATCTCTTGAACTGTAACGGCGACCCTTCCATGATGAGCTCAGTCGTTTATTCGCATATCGCCAGCCAGCATGTCCCCACGCCAAAAGCCAACTTCGTACAGGTTGTTGTCAATGGTAAGAGTTGGGGAGTTTTCGATAGCGTGCAACAATTCGACAAGAAATTTATCGCTGAGAATTTCAACGGTTCCAAAGGAACTCGCTGGAAGGTTAGCGGTAGCCCGAACGGCGATGGTGGACTCCGTTACCTTGGAGATGATCTTGAAGAATACAAATCGCGTTTCGAAATGAAATCGAACGACGGTGCAAAGGCATGGAACGCACTGGTCCAGCTCTGCAAAATCCTCAACGAAACACCGAGTGATCAATTGGAGGCAGAGCTTGATCCGATTTTGGATATCGACGGCGCGTTGAAGTTCTTGGCGTTGGATGTTGTCCTGGCGAACAGTGATGGGTACTGGACGCGGGCAAGTGACTACAACTTGTTTCGTGATAAAGACGGCAAGTTTCACCTGATTCCCCACGATATGAACGAAGCTTTTGCACTCGCGAATCGCGGCGGAAGAGGACCGGGCGGACCGGGAGGACCGGGTGGCCCAGGACCGGGTGGCCCAGGATTCGGTGGCCCGGGTGGCCCAGGATTCGGTGGCCCAGGTGGTCCGGGACAAGATGGCCCGGGTGGCCCGGGATTCGGCGGCCCAGGTGGTCCGGGACAAGGTGGCCCAGGCGGCCCGGGATTCGGCGGCCCAGGTGGCCCGGGACAAGGTGGACCGGGTGGCCCAGGGTTCGGCGGCCCAGGTGGTCCGGGCGAACAACGTCCAGGGTTCGGTGGTCCAGAAGGGCGTGGCCCACGGGACCAAGGTCCCGAGGGTCAAGGGCCGGGCCCCAGAGGGCCTGGCTTTGAGAGACCTGGCTTTGAAAGACCGGAGGGTGAATCGGATCAACCCGGGTTCGGTCCGCCGCCCGGTGAACAGCGTAACTTTGGTGGCAGAGGTCAGCGAGGCCAAGGTGGACGTGGTGGCCAAGGTGGACGTGGTGGTCCAGGTGGCGGGGGTCCAGGTGGCGGTGGTCCAGGGCACGGTGGAGTCGACTTGGATCCACTCGTTGGCTTGGATAACGACCGCATGCCGTTGCGAAGTCGACTTCTGGCCGTTCCCGCACTGAAGAAACGCTACCTCCAGTTCGTGAACCAGATCGTTAACGAATCGTTGAATTGGGATAAGCTTGGCCCGGTTGTTGAAGACCACCGAGACTTGATTGACGCATCGGTTAAAGCAGATACCCGTAAGCTCACTACCTATGAAGGCTTTGTGGCAGCGACTCGTTCAGAGATGGATGAAACGGATGCCAGGATGTCACTGAAGAAATTTGCTATCGAGCGAAGCAAGTATCTGAAAGCGAAGAAATAGCATCGACGCTGTAGCTCGGACGCGATCCGTTCAAGGTCCCGTGTGCCAAACACGCGGGGCCTCGAACGTAGCCGTTCGCAGTGACTGTGCTTTCATCTTGAGTTCGAGTTCAACGCTCGAAAGAACTGGCCAGCGTTACCAGCATCAACGTCAACGAAGCTGGCGGTGTTTTCTCGTTACAACGCGAACGCTGAATCTTGAACCTCTAGCCGCTCCGTGATTGCGGTCGTTTGACCACCGGTTGATCGATTGACCTGAAGGGCGACATCGAGCTGGCGTCCTGCACGAGTAAGTGTAGACCGCAACCCGCCCAATGGCTTTGGTCACTTCTGCACGCAGGCGTCTCGGCAACCCGGCGTTCGTCCTTGTCGATGGGGATGAAGGCACGGCCGTTGCCAATCGAGTCATCACTTGTTTGGCAAAACGTCAAGGCCGTGGTTTCTCGCGACTGAGTCTGGCCCGATACCAATCCGCTTGCCGGTCGTGGGCATCGAGTTCGACCTGACGGCCTGTATCAGCTTGCCTGGTCATCCACAAATCAAGAGCTTGGGAGAGTTTTCGCTTGGATGCATTCAGTTCCGCCAGCTCGGTCGAGTTAGCCAATTCGGTCGAGTTAGCCAGGTCGGTCGAGTTAGCCAGTTCGATGAGATTGGTTTGGCAGTAGGGATCACGCAGGACGTCATAGAGTTCCTCCGCCGGACGTTTCAGGTACCTTTCCGCTCGCTGTCGAGTCGGTTCATCTGATTGCCGCGTTTTGTTGTAGACCGAACGGGAGCTTGGAATGCTGAACTCGTTCTCCGGAAACAAGTTTCGAATGTACCGATAACGTTGACCGACGACCGTTCGAATTCCGTACGGCTGTTGGTAGCCATTTACGCCACGAGTCGTCTGCAGGCTGTACGCATATTCGCTATGCGTTTCCCGTTCACCACGCAGCACGCCAAGAAAAGATCGGCCATCAAGTGACGACGGTATCTCTTTCCCCGCCGCCTCCAGAAAGGTCGGGACAACGTCCGTGTATTCGACGATTGCATCTGCTCGGCTGCTCGGTTCAATCACGCCGGGCCAAGATGCCACCAGACCGCTAGCGACTCCAATTTCATAACAAGTCCATTTTCCAAACGGAAAGCCGCTCCCCTGTTCCGTCGCCACCATCACCAAAGTGTTTTCCCGCAGGCCAAGCTCGCCAAGCATTCGCATAATCTCACCAACTTGACCATCAAAGTAGGTGATTTCCGCGAGGTAACTTGCATAGTTTTCCCGTTGGAAGTCAAACTGCTGTGGACTCAGTTTTGCGTCTCGATACGGTGCCGCGTCACCTTTGTTGTAAGGGCTGTGAGGTTCATTGGAACAGAGAAAAATACAGAACGGCACTTCCTTGTCACGAGACTCTTGGAAGAAGTTTTTCACTTGCGGGTACCGCCATCCATCGACTGCGACAACGTCTTCATCCGTTGGATCAGCAAACTCTTTGATGTATTCAAAAGGAAAGACTGTGTCGGGCGAGATGTGGGTTTTTCCGGCGAGAGCCACGCGATAGCCCGCTGGCTGAAGATAGTGCGGAATGCTTTTTATATTCGCGTAAGCTCGAGCGTGGTTGGGATAGGCACCGTTCTTGACGGGATAGAGCCCCGTGTACAAGGCATGTCGCGTCGGTGAACACATCGGCGCTGACTGATAACAACGGCTAAATGTCATGCCTTCCTGGGCCAGTGCATTGATGTGCGGAGTCAACGCGGGGCCGCCGTACAATTCAAGATCGCGGTAGCTGCAGTCGTCCGCCAGGATAAAAACGAAGTTAGGCTCTGCCGACGCTTGGCTCGTGAGTACGCAGGTGAATAGCAAGGCAATCTGAATACCGCGTAGTTTTTCCATGTTTATCTCATCCTGTTGTTTCGTTCATCGATCCTCGTGAATGGCCGTCCCAATGATTTCGGTGCGGTCCTTTCGCATTGTATTGCGTCACTATTGTCTTAGCGTGTGAACTACCAGTCGAACTGCGCGACACCCCGTGGTTTCAAAAAAACGGTTGTCATTGAAAAACGGTTGTGCGGACTGACCTTGGCGCAAGTGAATCATTCGGATTCACCCGTTCGCAATCTCGCTGACGATCGGTCTGCCAGGCATATTGCGACGACAATCCAGGCGGTGGTGTGATCTGCAGTGCTGTCGCGGTATCGGTGTCGTTGACCGTGACCATCACGATCTTTTTGCCGTCGGGACTTTGGAAAGCGGAGACTTGCAATCCTTCGGGCGATGCGATCTCGATTCGCTGGTAGCCGGGGCGAACGAATGCCGAGTATTGCCGAAAGGTGTAAAACTTTTTTGTTCGCTCCAAGAACTTCTGGGATCCGTTTGTATTCTTTTCGTCGACGAGAACCAGTCCTTCATCGCGATGTTTCTGGCGAGTATTCGGGTCGGTGATGCGGTCCGGCGCCAAGCTGTAAAGTAAGCCCCACCACAGGAAGGCGTTCGCTTCGGCATCGACCAATGTCATGTGGATGTAGCGTGCCGCTTTGATTGCTTTGTCATGCTCGGACAAATTTGGATTCCAACCATAGGTGTGCCATTGCTGGCCATTCCATTGCGCACCGGTTGTTTCGGTCATCCAGAGTCGTTTGTTTGGAAAGTGTTCTCGACGTAATTTGCCGAGAACCTTGGTTTGCTCGACGAGTAGTTGGAGCGAACCTGCATTCCCATCGGTGAAGCTGTCATACATGTGGTAGGCAGCAACATCCACCGCTGGGCTGGTGATGGTGGGCAGGAAACGTGCGATCTCACTCGCGTTGGGGCCGATGTACGCGAGGTCGGGGGCGGCGATGGCAAGGTTGCCTAGGTTGGCTGCCTGCAGGCGAGGCTTGACATCCTGTTGGATGAAATCTCGTAGCTCCGCTGGATCCCAACGACAGGTTTGTGTGCCAGGGTGAGACCAGTTCGATTCGTTTTGAACGCCAACCGTCGTAACATTGATTCCCCAGTCACGGTACTGGCGGACACGAGCGACAAGTTCTTCAGCCCAAGCATCTTTCCTCGCTGGCTTGAGTACGTATTGTTCTTGTCCGTTGATGGACTGAACGTCCAGCCAATCGTCGGTTGCTGGCGCTTTCGCCGATCGTGGCTGCCAAAAGGTTTGCAAAATATTGAGTTCAGGATTCAGCTTCATCGCCCGCTGAAGGATGTCTTTGTTGTAATCGACACGGCCATTTTTCGAGACTTCACCTTGGGCTCGGAGGATCGATACCTCCAGTTCTTCGATTGCGATTTGCAACGCTTGGTCATCCGCTTGTGTACCCCAAAAAGCGATCGACCCGCCGAAGCCGTCGATCGTTTGCCGCAAATTCGCTGGGTGAGGATCGATTTTCAAAGCAATCGTGTTTCTCTTGCCGATCTTGGAAGCCGTGTTAGGCGACTCCGCTTTGTTGATCATTTCTTGCTCACTAGAAACGCTCACACGATTGCTCGCTTCTGTCGGCGCGGGCGGAGTGGCTTGCGGCGGTGCCGGAGTTTTCTTTTCTATTTTGGAGAGGGTGATGCGATATTCCAGGCGTTCAATGCCACGTGCCAATGCCTCGGCATGCATGGGGTCATCGACCACATTGGTGACTTCACCTGGATCTGCTTTCAAATCTGTCAGCACGCTGGTCTTCACTTTTCCCGCTGGGTCTCGCCATTCGGTGTATCGATAATCGAGGAAGCGGATACTGTGACCGATAAGATTTCCGGCAGGATACGTGCTGTAGGAATCGAGGCGGTGTCCAACGCTGGGATCATCAAGCAATTTACGAAAGCTTCTCCCTTGGCAATGAACCGGTGTTGGGATGCCAGTCAGATCACATAGCGTTGGATAGAGATCGATCAGTTCGACCAAGCGTCGCGTCGACTGATTGCCCGGAAGTCGGGGATCGCGAATGATCAGTGGCACGCGGGTATCACACTCAAAATTTGTGTGCTTGACCCACGTGCTGTGGTCACCGAGCTTGTAACCGTGGTCGCCCCACAAGACGACGATCGTGTTTTCTGCCAAACCGGTTTGCTCCAACGCGTTCAGGATTCGGCCAAGGCAGGCATCCGCGTAACTGGTTGCAGCCGCATAGCCATGCAGTAAGCGTTGATTGAGCTCATCCGAGAAATCAGTTGGGCTCTTTCCTTCAAAGTCACTGTATTTGTGCATTTCATGAGCCATCAGGTTCGCCGCGTAGGGTGGATAGCCCGGTGGGATCGAACGGTTCGGTGGCATCTTGAAATCTTCGCGTTGGTACAGGTCCCAATACTTCTGCGGGGCAACGAACGGCAGATGTGGCTTTGCCAATCCGACGGCAAGGAAGAACGGCTGCCCATTCTGCAGGGCAAGCTTCTGCAGAACTTCAACTGCTTTTGTCGCTCGCTGGCCATCCAAGTAGGTGTCATCATGAACATCTGCTGACTCAGTGAGTGGACCCTTCGGCGGATCTTGCGCGTTGCCAACTTTTCCTTCTGCAAGTGCTTGCCTGAGCGTCTCGATGTTCTCCGGCTTCGCATAAGTATCAGCGTTCAAGTCGATCCAGCGATTCCAGTTCGGTGTGTCGACGCCGGAGCCACTGTGACCATGGTAGATCTTGCCGAGCCCAATCGTCTCGTAGCCCTGGTCTCCGAAGTGCTGATTCATCGTCAACAGATTCGGATACCGATCTCGCCAGCCCGAGACGTGAAACGTTTGTTCGCCAGTGAACGTCGGATACATACCACCCATGATCGACAGACGAGACGCTCCGCAGACTGCCTGTTGGCAATAGGCACGGTCGAATTGCATCCCGCTTTTGGCAAGCCGATCGAGATTTGGAGTGATCGTTGCCGCTCCGTAGCTTGCCAACTCAGGACGCAAGTCGTCAATCGCGATAAAGAGCACATTGGGACTGCTTGGAGGTGCTTCAGTACTACTTGCGGCATCCGACTGCATGGGCAGATCCGCATTGGACGCCGCTGCTTGTGGAACTCCTGAATGGGGAACTCCTGAATGGGGTAACGCTGATGCGGAGGTTGATTTGGTGACTAGCGTCAGGGGTTGACTGAGCGCGGTTGATGAACCGCCTACTCGAACAAGATATGTTCCACTGGGCAAAACTCGCTCAAGCGAGGAATCGTGAAAATGCAGATCATCGGCATCCAGCGTGATCGAGACCTGCTTCGTCTCACCGGCATTTAGGGTGATACGTTGAAAACCTTTCAGTTCCAATTGCGGTCTCGCAATAGCGAAGGATCGACCCGAGACATAGACCTGGGCGATTTCCGTTCCGCGCCGCGTGCCGGTATTGGTCACACTAAAGTTGACGCTGGTGGAGGATCCGGGGCGAATCTCAGTGTCGGAAAGCGAGGGCGATCCATACTCGAAAGAGGTGTAACTCAAACCATGTCCAAATGGATAGACTGGCGATCGAGGCGAGTCGACGTAGTCGAAGATCTGGGCGCTGCCGTGTTGACTGTAGTGAGCAGGCAGATGACCGACACTGCGGGGCCAACTGATTGTCAACTTGCCAGCCGGATTACTTTGGCCGAACATGATTTCGGCTGCCGCTGTCCCGGTTTGTTGTCCTGCGTAGTGCAGCGTCAAAATCGCTGGTATTTGGTCGCCCAGTTCGTTCAATGTGACTGGCTTACTGTTGTTGAGGAAGAGCACAACAGGCTTACCGAGCTTCAATAACTTACTCGCGAGAACTTGCTGCGAATCGGTCAAGTCGAAGGTTGTGCGGTCGCCAGTGTGATTACCGCCCCAAGCTTCTCGACCAAGCAGAACATTTTCACCAAGTGCCAAAACAATCAAGTCTGATTCACCGGCGACTTCGACTGCTTGAGTGATCAAGGCTTGATTGTCTTCGACTGAAGCAAATTCAATTTCGTTCACGTATCGCCAGTTGGCGTAAGAATCTTTTGCATCGTTGTGAGCGATAATGCAACCTTCGGCGTGAACAACCTGTGCACGGTCACCGAGATAGTTTCGGATTCCTTCGAGCAGCGAAACTGATTTCAACGGTCGGCCGGAGTAGTTGCCAAGTCGACAAACATCTGCGTTCGGGCCAATCACCGCGATTGTGGGATGGTCACCAGGAGTGAGGGGAAGGAGATTTCCTTCGTTTTTAAGCAGGACGATGGACTGGCGTGCCGCTTCACGTGTCAATTCAGTCGCTTGATTCGAATTCGCCAGCGACTTTGCCTTGGTAACATCAAGTTGTGCTGGCGACTCAAAAAGTCCGAGGCGGAACTTGAGTTCCAGCACCGCTCGTACGGCAGCATCGATTGTGGATAAGCTGACTTTGCCTTCGTCGACGAGTGTCGGAAGATGCTTGAATCCAAAGTTGTTTGGTAACTCGAGTTGCAGACCTGCTTCGAGTGCCATGCGGCCGGCATCCGCATCGGAATCACCGATGTTTTGGTAACGCCGCACCAAATCGATACCCTGGTAATCGCCAACGATCAGCCCTTGGAAACCAAGACGCTGGCGTAACACCTCCGTCAGCATCCAAGCGTTGACGTGGCAAGGAACCCCGTCAATCTCATTGAACGCTGCCATGACGGCAGCCGGTTTTGCAGCTTGGATAATGTGGCGGAACGGAGCAACTTCGGTATCGAGAAGTTGACGCGGGCCGTTGGCGTAGGGCGAACGGTTGCGTCCACCCTCGGTGCCCGCATATCCAGCAAAGTGCTTAAGTGTGGCAGCAACGTGGGTCGGTGCGATCGTTCCATCGGATGATCCTTGCAGACCATGGACCATTGCGGCGCCTAACCGAGAAGCAAGGAAAGGATCTTCGCCCAATGTTTCATCGACCCGCCCCCAGCGGAGATCGCGGGCGACGTCAACGATCGGCGAAAGGACATGTGATACACCACGCGAGCGGGCTTCCTGACCAGCTTGCGAGTAAATCGCGAGCATCAAGTCGGGATTCCAAGTGCAGGAGAGACCGATTGGCGTGGGGAACGAGTTTGCTTCAAACCGCATCAAACCGTGTGCCGCTTCGTCGTGCAGGATCGCCGGAATTCCGAGCCGTGTCCGGTTGCGAAAATATTCCTGCACCGCAGCGTATTGCCGCGCATCCTGATCGATGTTCAAGTTGTGGAGTGGGCCTAATTCGCCAATTCCATTCGGACACTTTTGGGCATAAAAGTCTGGCCTGAAAATGTCGCCTTGATCACGAAGTTTCTCCTCGCTCGGGTCCCACCATCCGGTGATTTGAGCGATTTTCTCATCGAGATTCATTCGTCCAACCAGATCGTCAACGCGTTGATCAATCGGCAGACGAGCATTCTGGTAAGGCAGTGTCGGTCTCACTACGGTGGATGGCTTAACCGCAGCGGGTGGTTTCACGGTGTCGGTCGCATTCGCCTTCGACATCGATTTTACGATCGGGTTCGCTCCGCCGTAATTGAAACCGATTTGCAGGAACGGGTTGTCGACCCCATTGATGAACTGCGACCTTGCCATCATTTCCAGCCACCGCTGCTTGATGTAGGGCGCTGTTTCGATGCGGGTTTGTCCCCACCCGTCCCACATCTGCTGGGAGTCCCAGTCTGCGTTGATGTAAGACACGGCGCGGACAACATCTTGATTCGCTTCGATGTGATCAAAGAAATCCTTGAACCAACCTTCCCAGATCTGTTGCTGATCTTCTTGATCAAAGAAGTGTCCTCGCGGTGTCGCTTCCGCAATGAAGACTGGCTTGTGAACTTTGCGTGCATACTCCAACGCGGGCAAGGCATCTTTATCGCCACCCCACCATGAGTACCCGATCCAATCGTAATATTCGGGGCCCGGGTCGTACTCTTCGAATTGTCCCGGCTTCACACTGCTGGAGGAAGCGAACACAGTCGCGAAATTGTTTAACTTCTTGGCACGCAATGCCTCCACGATTCGGCGAAACGCCTTCTTGAAATTTTCGGGATCGTACTCGTTCCAGCTTCCATCAAATTCGTATCCAATCCGGATCAGGAACGGATGGTCAGGATGGTTTTCGACGAATTCAACAAACTCCGCGATTAGATGATCGAAGGAACCATCGGCGACTTTGTCCTCGCAGTTTCCCTCCATCGCGATCGAGACGTGCATGATGCAACGATCAAGTGTTGGTGAATCGAGGTACGCCTGTTGATGCATGGGACCCGACGCCCATTCGGTTTCGTCACGCAGACCAGCTACCTTGCCTTGCGGGAATGTACGGTCGAAGTCATTGGTCCATCCTTCGGAGAAGTAAACGTAGTGCGTGATCCCGGCAGGGACCCCCACATTGTCAACATAGCCATCGACGTAGGTCGCTGTACCACCGACCGAGGCGTTGTCCTGCCCGGCGAAAATCAGCACTTTGCCTGCCGGGGGAGCAAACTTACCCGTGATTTCTTCCGCATTTGCAGTGCAAATCAAGAACGTGACGGTCGACAAAAAAGTGAACAGGTGGGTCTTCATGGTTTGATCAAAACTTTTCAGCACTGTTTTTCTCTCGTGCCATGGCCTGACAACGGGATGGAAAACCAGGTTTGCTGGAGTCAAGGATTTAGGTGACCAAGTAAGTGGAGGCTAAGTGATGGCGACATCTTGCCGGAAATTGTGACGGCCGATTAACGCTGCACCAATTCCGATTCGAGTTGCTCGAGTGATTTGCCTTTTGTCTCGGGCAGGAATTTCACCAATAGGAAGAATCCGATGACGGCAATCAGTCCAAAAATAAAGAAGCTCATCGCATTTCCGAGATTCGATAGTTCCCACGGAAATGCATATTGGACGCAG
>JAQWPZ010000097.1 GCA_029245125.1 Rubripirellula sp. | reverse complement strand
GGTTCACAAAATCCGGTTGAAACGGTGAGCTGGGAAGATGCGGTTGAGTTCTGCCGGAAGCTATCGGAGCTGCCCAAGGAAAAGGCAGCCGGCCACGTTTATCGTTTACCAACCGAGGCCGAATGGGAATATGCGTGCCGTGCTGCGACGACAACAAAGTACAGCTTCGGTGATGATGGATCGCAACTGGGCGAGTACGCTTGGTTGGAGGGTAACGCTGACTCCAAGACACATCCCGTTGGCGAGAAGAATCCGAACGCATGGGGCTTGTACGACATGCACGGGAACGTGTTCGAGTGGTGTCAGGATTGGTACGGCGACTATTCCAGCGACATGGTGACGGACCCTACGGGGGCTTCTGCTGGCTCGGGCCGCGTGATCCGTGGCGGCTGTTGGAGCCTCTCCGCCGAGGATTGCCGGTCGGCGATCCGCGATAGGGACTTGCCGTCGTACCGCTACTTCTTCGACGGCGGCTTTCGCGTCGCCTGTGTTCCGTCTGGCCAGTCAAGCGAGTAGCGGAGGCCCGAAGGTCGCGTAAGGCGGAGCCGCGACCGAGGTGACGGAGCGAAGAAAACCGGGGGCACTTATTTCGCTGCATCCCGTTTTCGTTTCGCGTAGACTCTGCATCTGGTGCAACAGCATATGGCGTCGGATCGTTTCGATGTGAACGGTTCGTTGCAGTGATCGCAGGTTTTCTTGGGCGTCGGTAGCGACGATCATTCCCTCGCTCGCTTCGCGGCCTGCTGGCACGTTGGGATGCAATACACTTGCCGTGCAAATGCTGTCACGCACTGCTTTCCGCACTGGGGGCAAATGAAGCCGCGGGTCCGCTCCTCGCAGTGACGACAGTGATCGCATTCACGATCGTATGACTGTTGGCACACCTTGCACCGCTTGAAACGTAACGGATAAAAACCTCGATGCGGCACTGTATCGAGATTCTTATCCGTTACATCTTCGGTAGAATCGCAGACCGTGCAGTCAACGAGCCTTTACGCTTTCCTCTTTCGCTTCCTGATTGGCGTTCTAGCGCTCTTTAGTATCGCCGTTACGAGTTCGCCCAGCTCGCTGTCATCGGCGCTTAGGATGGACCGTAGAGACTGTGACGCTTCGCTGATGGGTATCTGGTGCAATGCGTAAACAGTGGCCGTTTGTTTTCGCAAAACGAAAACCGATGTTTCGTCGTCATCGAATCCAGCGAGGCATTGGGTATCGCCTGCGCGATGCAACTGCATTTTGGTGATGACGGTCATTGATTGGTTTCAAACTTCGTCGAGTCGCGTATCACGCATCAGCTTGTAGAACAACTCCGCGTGAATCGCCGCCTCCGAATGTCGTTGTTCGCTGGTGAGGAGCGAATCGTAAAGTTCCACCATCGCTTTGGTTAGCAGATTGATTGCCTCCCGCGCCCATCGCTCAGACGGTGGTGATGTATTCAACAGCGGTCCAACCTTGTCCTCGATTAGATCGCCGCAGTTTTCGCATTTCACAATCATCATTCGTTTCCTTCGTAATCGAATTCCAGTTGTGCGACCTTGCGGACGAAACCTGGCACGTCCACGATTGGTTCGCGATTCTGCCTTTTGAATCCGTCAATTTTGTCGCAGACCATTTGGTTGATGTCGGGGCAATCTTTGCGGTACTTTTCCGCGTCCTCCGCAAACCGATCCGATGACGGCCACTGAACGCAAACCGTGACGGGAGTTTCATCCGATGTCCACGACAGCGACGAAGAGGTTGCTGATCGTGCGGTGGGTGAAGTAACGCCAAGCCGCTTTTCCCTGGCGACCCAATTGGTGAAATGCCCCTGCCAGTCTTCGGACCATCCTTGCTTGTCGCAATGCCGAATGAATTCACTGAGGGTGACGCCAGTCGCTTTGGTCGAACCGTGTTCTGCTATCTGGTCTTCTGCGAGGCGGAATCTGAATTCCTCTAGCTCTGATTTGGTGGGTCTTTCCTTCGGATCAGAACCTTTTTCCACCTCGTCCTCAGTAGTAGGTTTTTCCCTTCTACCACTTCTTCCTTTCTTTCTATTCTTAAGATTATTAGGAACGTGTTTCGCACCGTTATTTACAGTCGTTTTTGATGTGCCACTGACGTTTTGCGTCCCTGCCACTGACGTTTCGCGTCCTTGCCACTGACGTTTCGCGTCCTTGACTTATGATTTCGTCGTACCCCAAGATGACCAATTTCAGTCGCCTTTTGGACTCGACTTTGATGTAGCCTTGGTCCTCCAATCTCTTTAGACGTTCGCGTAAGGTGCGCAGATTTCGCTCCGAAGACCTTGGATAAAGCGATGCGACTAAAGACGTACGGTCATCAGCGATGATTGTGCCGCGTCCGGATCCATTGGAGCGGTCGTTGTACTCTGCTTTTGCTACAAGCAGCATCAGCAGTTTGAACGATAAGGCGTCCAGTTCACTGGCGAGGTCGTAAAGAATTCCACGATTGAATTTCACAAAAACCTCCCGTTTTTCGTTGACGTTCTTTGCTGAGTCAGTCACGATTTAGGTACTCCGTTGCTTCGCCGCGGCGAGAGTTTTCCAATAGCCTGCGATCCAGACCTGCCTCTGAATCGCAGGTTTTTTCTTGCGCAAAATCCGCTTCGGTTTGTTCTTCGATTTTGCGTTTCTTCATCGCGGTCGCGGTTTCAATTCGCAGCCGCGCGTTGTGCGCTTCCACCATCAGCTGCGCAATCGCAAACCGTTGTTGCCGCAGGATTTCCTCGCACGTTTCGCAGATGCATGCGTGCGGCGTCCCGTTGCAGACGATCATTGATCGCCGCCTTCGTTGGTTGCTGCCAAGAAACGTGTAGACGCTGCTTACTGGTCATGTGCTGTTGACCAACCTTGATCGTTTCCAGTTTGTGACCGCGCAGTCCGCGATTCGTCCAGCGCCAGATGGTGGCGTAGTGCAACGGTCCCTGACCGGGAGCGCGAGGGACTTCTTTGGTAGCTTGCCGTAGAGTCAGCAAGTCTTCGGTGAGAATGATTGTATTCGCCATCGTGTGTTCCTCCATTCGGGAACACACGTTGCAAAACGGTAGCGTCCCCGAATCATGATTGACATGTTTCGGTACACACGTTCTGTCTTGGCACAACGTGACGTTTGGACGCTCACCTTGCAGTCCACCAGCTGCGCTGACCGCTGATGCGCCATCCTCGTGTCCGCTTGGCAACCCGTGTTATCTGGGTTCGCTGACTGTTGTCAGTCGCTTGCCGTTTTGTTCTTTAGCGGATGACCGGAGTCGAGGTTGATCGATTGACTACTGCTTGCGTATCGCAGCTTAGGGTCCGTGCAACAGTCGTCAACTACATTCGGCTAGGTTTTTTAAGGTTTCCGCTGCGATGACCGCTTTGGATTCGTTGACCTTCGCCTAATGCTCCGTCATATCGAGGCGAGAATGACCCGCTAACGCCTACCTTTTCGCATGCTCTGGCAATGTGCCTGCGGTAGTTGTTCTTGTTCCCAGTCGTGTCCTTGGAGGTCTGGAAACACGGTTCTTCGGCATCACCAAACAAGTACGGTGCGAGCGCTTCCAGTGCATCACCGAGAATCGGACCCGATTTTGCTTTTCCATGATGCGAGGTTTTGTGGATAACTGGTCGATAAAACCAGACCTCGCCGCTGCGGTCGATGTCGCAGGGTCGCATGCGGAATAGTTCCGAAGGACGCATCGCGGTCGCCAGCTGGATTCTGACCATCGCGGCCACTGCATCACATAGGTGCGGCAGCGTCTTTCTGACCGCTTCCATGTCCGCAGGTTGGCGTTTGGCGTTCTCCCTCGCCTCTCCGTACTTCAGCGGTGCGAGGCATTCCAGACCCGTGATGATGGACGCTGGCGCTAGTTCGCGTGCGACTCCATAGCGGAAGACCCTGATGACAAAACGAACCTGTTTGTTGACGTAGGAACGGCAGTTTCCGCGAGTGACCAAAACGTCGCGGACGGATTCCAGTTTCCTCGGACCAAACGTATCCGCTGGGATTTCGCCAAACTTCGTTTCGATCAGATCCAGCAAGTTGGATCGCCAACCGTGATCCCCCGAATTGTGCTGGCACTTGGGAAGTTCGCGAGCGCGGTAATCCGCGACCAGATGCTTCACCAGAATGTCGGATTCCGCCATCCGTACAGAGGCGACATTCGCGCCCGGTGCTTTCTTTCCGTTGGCGTTGTACTCCGCGAGCAGTGCGTAGTACTTGGCGTAAGACTCTGGCGTACCGTGCTTGCCTACGTAAAAATCTTTGTGGTCGAGTCTGACGACTGCCTGACCGCTAACGTGGAATTGATACGCTGGCGTGGTCGATTTTGGACGTGGCAACTGGACAACCTTTCGTTTCGCAGTAGTCGCCTCCTGCGTAACTCTTCAAAAGGTGGTCCGCACGCCACAGTGGCGGAAATCCCTAAGTCGGGAATTCGTAACGGGTTAGAAAAAGTCGGGGCGACATGATTCGAACATGCGACCTCCTGCTCCCAAAGCAGGCGCTCTAGCCAAGCTGAGCTACGCCCCGCGACTTTGATTTGGCGACAGATTAACGGACTCAGGTGTTTTCGGAAAGGTTCGTCTGGATGCTTCACGAATTTTGGTCAACAAAGTGCCAAATTTCCTATATTCATCCGAAAAATACGCCAGTTTGGGGTCCAAAAAAATTGCGTGGAAGCGGTTTTCTCTGATCACTGGACCTTTCAGCACCTTGAAACTGGCAACCGATCCCACTTTCTGTCTACGGAATCGGCCGCGGAAGCTTACCTTCGCGGAAGAGAGCAAACAGGCTTGGCCGACACCCTTCCGGGGTTGCCCGGCCAGGCTCTCGCTAATTTCCTGTGAAGTCCAGGATCCGAACCGCGGAACCGAGACTTTTGGCGTTTCGTTCTTTCCCCACCCGCAGGATTAATTGGTGCTCACCCGGCTCCAAATCGGCCGCCAACATTACCGTCCTGGGGTAATGCAATCCAGAACTGTACCGGTGATACAAATCAGCCGCCTCGAACGGTTTTCCGTCAATCGAATATTCAACCATCCCGGCATCCGGTCCAGCCAACACGTACATGCCGATTGCAGTCCCTTCAAACTCAAGAGTCAATGTTGCACCGATCCCCTGCGTGCAGAGCAACTTTCGGTTTTCGAAACGACCACGAACTGCTCCAGGAATTTCTTTCCAATCGGGCTGCCGCACGAACCATTGCTCGTCAGTCTCGGCCGCGGTGATTGGAACCAGCCGGCCCCTGGAGTAACTACCTGGGTCAATCGCTTTAGCGAGTCGTAGAGATTCTGTTGGTTTCTCCGCGAGCGGCGCTGCCCAAGCCGAATCGAGCAAGTCAATCATCAGATCCGCGGTCAACTGATATCCCGCTGGCTTGGGATGGGTCCCGCCATACTCCTTCCATGTCAATTTATCTTCAGCAATGCGTTCAGCCACTTCCTGGGCAACACTGATGCTTGCAACGCCGTAATGTGACGCAACCCGTTCGTGAGCATTCACGCTCACCGGAACGCGACCCTCTTGTAACGCGGCAAGAATCGGTGGATTCACAAAATGAGTCACCACGATGTCCATGTCGGGATCGTTCGTTTTCGCTTGACGAATTATTCCCTCCATGCCGCGAATGCATTCGCGGCGAGCATGGGCGGCGTCTTGATCATCATTCACCGCAAATTCAACAAAGAACAAATCGGGTTGATGAGCGAGCACGTCTCGTGGCAGACGAAACGCGCCGGTCGTCGAACAGGTTGAACTGATTCCCGCAGCGATAAATTCAAACTCAGTATTCGGAAACCGATTTCGAAGATATTCACTGACGCGGTCCCGATAGCCAGGATTCTCCGTGATTGATCCCCCCATGAAGGCAACCGTCCCCTTCCCTTCGGTTTCGAAGACACGCCGAGAGTGATTCAGGTCACTTCTCAGATGAACGTTCGTGGAGGCTGGGACACGAAAAGCGGGATCATGATCGAGATACTCAAGCGACTGCAGAAATTGATGCAATCGATGCACTGTTCTTTGATAATTTTCACCAGGAACGCCATCACGCCCGTAGTTGAAAAATCCATGCCCGGCACTCGGGTAGGCAATCAGTTCGCAACGATTGCCGGCTTCGGTTGCAACTTCGGCGTAACGCTCAGCGGTCACAAAGGGAACGACGTTGTCAGTGACACCATGAAAAATGATGGTGGGCGGTAACCCCGCTCGCACCTGATGGATCGGTGAAATCAGGGTCGGTTCGACTCCGGTCCGCGCCTTCATCGTCGCCATTGTTTCGGCACTCGCTTCGTCTTGCCCATAGGGAGCGAGGATCAGAGCGGGATTAAACAGCGCCAACGCGTTTGGGCGGCTGCTAATTTCCGAATTCACCGAATCCTCACCGACCCCGGAGATCACTCCCGTACAAGCAGCAACATGCCCGCCTGCTGAGCCGCCACCCGCGACAATTCGCTCAGGATCGATCCCCAATCGATCCGCATTCGCTCGAATCCATCGGACTGCACTCTTGGCATCCTCCACGCACTGCACCGCCAGGGTTTGGTGACGACTGAGAACTCGATAATCGGCAGTCATCGCGACGATGCCTTGCTTGGCAAAATAGCGACACTGCTGTGTGAATTGCTCGGGCGAGCCCCCCTTCCATCCACCACCGAAAAAGAAAACGATCGCTGGCCGTCGGTCGGTCGCCTGATGATCCTCTGGTTCAAAAATCCAAAGTTTAAGTTCCACATCGTCGACCGATTTGTAAACCTCGCTCCGCGCGTCGTCGATCTTGGGAGGATACGCTCGCTGAGCCGTAGCAAACTGAAGGCCCGAAACGAGTAGCAATAAAGCCAGGACAGCGGTCAAGAAATCACGAAACATTTTTCAATCGCATCAGCATGAGGAAACGGGAAATTTCAGCTGGTGGTATCGCGGTCTCCACCCAATCAATCCAAAACGCTAAACCGCACCGTAGGCAACCATGGCGTCAGCGATTTTGGCAAAGCCAGCCAGATTAGCTCCATCGATGTAGTCAACTTTCTCACCTTGTTGACCAAACTTGACGCACTTCTCGTGGATGTCTTTCATGATCGTTTTCAGCTTGGTGTCAACCTCTTCGTGACTCCACGATAATCGCAGCGCGTTTTGGCTTTGCTCTAAACCGCTGACTGCGACTCCTCCGGCGTTGGCTGCTTTGGCCGGTGCAAACAGTGTCCCGGCATCACGGAAGGCATAGGCCGCGTCTAGCTCGGTTGGCATGTTTGCGCCTTCGGCCACCGCTTGCAACCCATTGCCAATCAAGGTTCGCGCGTCCTCCAGATCGATTTCGTTCTGGGTGGCACAAGGCAATGCGATATCAACAGGAACTCCCCAAGGCCGCACTCGCTCATGAAACGTCGCGTTGGCATATTTCGTCGTGTATTCTGAGATGCGGCCTCGCCGGACCTCTTTCAGGTCTTTGACAAAGGCCAGTTTCTCAGCATCGATACCATCCGGGTCATGAATGAATCCGCCCGAGTCGGATAAGGTGACGACCTTCCCACCAAGTTCTGTCGCTTTCTCGCTGGCATAAATCGCAACGTTTCCCGACCCTGAAACGGAAACAGTTTTTCCTGTGAAAGAATCGCCAAGCCGATTGAGCATGTTTTCGCAAAAGTAGACACAGCCATAGCCGGTTGCTTCGGTCCGAACTAAACTGCCGCCAAACGCCAGTCCCTTCCCAGTGAGCGTGCCGACAAATCGATTTGCAAGCCGCTTGTATTGCCCGAACAGGAAGCTGATTTCGCGGGCGCCGACACCGATGTCACCAGCGGGGATATCGGTGTCCTCACCAATGTGCCGGTGAAGTTCAATCATCAGCGATTGACAGAATCGCATCACTTCGCGATCGCTTTTGCCCTTGGGATTAAAGTTCGATCCCCCTTTCGCGCCGCCCATCGGCAGTCCCGTCAAACTGTTCTTGAATATCTGCTCAAATCCGAGAAACTTCAATACACTTTGCGTCACCGACGGATGAAACCGCAAACCACCTTTGTAAGGCCCGATTGAGTTGTTGAACTGGACTCGCCAAGCTCGATTGGCCCGCAACTGTCCCTCGTCGTCCTCCCAGGTAACGCGAAAAATCACGATCCGATCGGGCTCCGTCAAACGCT
>JAQWPZ010000007.1 GCA_029245125.1 Rubripirellula sp. | reverse complement strand
CGCTCGGCGCGAGCGAATTCCATCTCATCTTCTTGCTGTTGAACACGGTCTTGGTGAATTAGGTCTTCCCACTGGTCCTCACGCTTATGCTCGGCTTCTTGGACAATCCAGATTCTTCGTTGTGTAAGCTTTTTGTCATGTAGTTCGTACCGATGTTCTGCTTCGCGACGGTCCTTGTCGACTTGTTGGCGCCATAGCAAGTTGTCCTTGGATTCCACCTGTTCGGTGAGCGATATTTCGTGCTCCAGACGTTTCAGGCGTAGGGCGTGGCGTAAATCGTCACGCAGTGCCTCTTGGTCGTATCGCCGCTGCAACGACAACGTCGCTAATAAATGTTGTCGAGCTGCTTCGCGATCGTCTTTTCGATTGTCGTATCCTTCAACCAACTCATCGAGTTCTTCCTTGCGTAGCAGTTTTCCTTTGTTTCGTTCCTGCAGGAAGTTGGCGAGTTCTTCTTTGTGAGCAACTTGATCAAAGGCTTTCGAACGAACCGCCTCGAGCAATTCATTTTGTAAGCCGATGCGACGTTTTTTCGTTTCTAGCTTTGCCTCGTGATGATCAATCTCGATATTTTCAGCTAGGATCTCAAGGTCATTGTCGGCTTCTCGCTGCTCAAGATCAGCCTTGTGGAGCCATCGCTGTCCGTCTTTTTCGCGATGGTGTTCGTATTCCTTGTGCCGAATAGCGACCAGTTGGACTTGAATAAAGCGTAAGCCGTAACGTTTGAGCGAAACGCTCAACGCGTGCTCCATCGCGGCATCCATCTGTTCGCGAACTTCCGGCGTTGTTAGTTCGGTAATTGAGAAACGACTTACCGATTCCCAGAGGGACTGCTGCAGGAGCGGACGCAGATGCTCCTCGAGGTTGAGTGTCGTGTAGACGATGTTGGCGCCCATCAAATTGCGATGGAACATGGCGACGTCGTCAATTTGGACGGTCACACGGATCGACGCCGAGACAGATAGGCTTTCCTTCGTCGAGACCAACAGAGGTTTGGTGTTGGCTATTCGCGAGGACGGGGTCTGCAGTGGAAAGTCCTCCTGCCTCGTCAGGATAACCGTCGCCTGCTTGGTCGTGAGGAACTTCAGCTTGTCTCGCATGCCCTTGAGGGTATAGGTTCCCGGAGGCACCTCACCGATGAATTGACCATCGGCGACCAGCAAAGCCCGGGTACCAGGCTCTACGATCACGTCCTGCCGAAAAAAACCAGGAAAGTCGTCCACCACAAATGAGGCGGCAAACTGGTCGTCTTCCACTTTCCAGCGGTAGCGGTCCACTTCTGCGGTCATGGTCGGCTCCTTCAATGGGTGCTTCGGTAATGTTGAGTGATAAGGTGATGAGGGCGAGTGATGTAAACTACTGATGTAGTTGGCGCCGACTACGGAGATCTTGTGAGAGACGGTCGAGCGCTGCGCAGATCGAATAACAAGTCGATTTCCATTCAGGCTCTCCCGCGGGCAAAGTTTGCAAGCGTTTGGTTTGCGAGGTAACCGTTTCAGCAGACCGCACAGCGCTTTCCACGCTTTTTACAGCGGCCTTGATCTCGGCACGATTGAGTTTCAGCACTCGCATATTTGGCAGCAGGGTTGGCATGGTCGCCAACTGGTCCAGGCAAATGCCAAGGCGTTGATCCACCTTTCGAAGATCAGCAAAATAGGGCTGGAACGAACCAATGGTCCGCTCTGATTCCAAGGCTGACCGCACGTGGCTCAAGGAGCTGTTTAAGTAGTTTCGAAGTCGATCATCGATTTTCTGTCGGTCAAGCATCCACCAGGTCCAGGGGCGACGACGGATATTCAGCCGCCATGCGGCCTTGCTTGCTCGATCGATACGTCCCGCGATGGGCCCATTGGATTCGTCTGCTTCGTCGCCGGGAACTGGCAGTTCGACGTCAGAGAGGCGAATGTCCAAGCCTCGCATCGCGAGGCGTTCGGCACGCGGAATCATGTTGGCACGGGCCTCATCAGCCAGTCGGCGTAGCTGCGAAACAGCTTCCGCAGCGGTGATGCGCTGGCTGATGAGTTGTTCCCCTAACGCCTCCGCTTTGGCTGCGGACTGGGGATCGAGCTCACAGCCGTCTGCATCCAGTGCCGCCATGACACTCGACCATTCTTTTTCATTTTTCACTTCAGTGATCGCAGCGGAAAGATGCCCTTCGTGGATTTTCCCCTCCTGCGGTTGCGGTTCGTTAGCCGTCTCAGTGTCCTGGTGTGTCGCGACAGGCTGCTGGCTGATTTCTAGGATCCCGGTGCAACGGATGCCTCGGCTTTGCAGCAATAAGCTCAACTTGGCGCGAAACGTTTCTCGATCTGCTTCGTTAAGTTGTTCGATGTCTTCTGCTGACGCAGCCTGCATTTCTTCGATCAACCCTGACATTTGGCTGGTGACCAACGCGGTGATGTCCTCGTGGGTGAGGGAGTCTCGTTGACACAGCAATACCCACAGTTCGGATTCCGGTTCCAGGCGAACTTGGGTGGTGATTGTCAGCGGGAGGTTTTGGATATCGAGCTCGGCCAGAAGTGTTAAGTCCGAGCATGGCAACAAATACCATGCTTCACCTTCTTCGCGGGTCTCGGGAACGCTTTCACGGCAATGATTGATGAGCTGCCCTTGGCGGAAGATACAGAGCATTTTCTCATCTGGAAGTGACTCGAGTGTGTTCCCCGGTTCGATTCGTCGTATCACGGTCTCCATTTCTGGTTTCGCTGTCGATCCGACGAATAAGCGTTTGATGAAGCCCAGCATGGACAATGCCTGAATGACTGTGATGTGATTGGAACGGATGGAATGGACGGTAATCTCGTGACAGTGGCTTGGTTTGCTATCCGTCCGAATACTCTTGGTATTTTTGTAACGATGCCTTGGTGACCGAGGGTTTAACAATCTGAATGGCCGCTTCAAAATCTTTGCGCTGTAATGGTCTCTCGATCCCATTAACGACTGCGTCACGAAAAGGGATTTGTTTTGCCCGCTCGCACAAGCAGACGAGGTCCGCTCCACTGAACCCCTCTGTTTCAATCGCGAGTTCAGCGGTTGTGAGATTTTCCTCGATCCAACATTTCTTCAGCTGCAGCCCCAGCAAAACGACACGAGCTTCGTGATCCGGCAGTCCAACGAAACACTTTTCATCAAATCTTCCAGGTCGAAGTAACGCAGCATCCAGCAGCCATGGCTCATTCGTTGCGGCAAGGAACAAGAGTCCTTCGTCTTGCCCTTGAACGCCATCCAGCTCTTGCAGCAATTGAGTGACCAGCCTGCGTGAAGCTTCGCTCGACCCGTCCTCGCCCCTTGCTCCACCGATCGAATCGATTTCGTCGATGAAAATCACGGAGCCTGTGGAAAAAGATCTTGCGTGCTCGAAGAGAGCTGCCATTTTCTGCGTGCTTTCCCCAAAAAATTTGCTGAGGATTTCGGCTGGTTTGATGGCAAAGAACGGGAGCGACAATTCACCAGCAACCGCTTTGGCAATCATTGTTTTGCCGGTTCCGGGAGGCCCGTAGAGGAGCATGCCGCCGCCCGACTGCAGGCCATATCGGCTAAGTTTTTCCGGATGGCGAAGGGGGTAGATCAACCGCAGGTGCAATGCCTCTTTGACGTCGGCAAGTCCGGCAACATCATCGAATTTAATATTGCTCTGCAGGGTTTCGAAGGTTTGTTCGTTTTCCTCTGATTCGGACCCGGTTCCGCCGCTGGATTGTGAAGCACCGGAGGTACGAACGCCGCTGGCATGATCTGGTTCGCCTCGCAGCAGGTGAACTGTCGATAACAGTTGCTGCGCACGTTTGACTAACGCCAATTTTTGGGTTGCCGTTTGTTCTTGTGCGGCTTCGCGAAACAAAATCCCGGATGCTTCAGCGTATCGGTCTGCTGCTTGCTTCCGCTCATTACGTTCGAGGCATGCGGTCCCCGCATCGATTAAATCGACGATACGTTCGGCGTTGGTTTGAGGTAATCCAGTCATCGGATCACTCCCGCTCCATTTCTCGCTGCTTCGTTGGTGGCGTCTGCTGCGCTTGGTTGGCGAGTTTTTCACCTTGGCTAATGACCTGATCCAATTCTTTCATCAGGTCTCCCACTTCGCTTTTCTCGGTTTCAGCAACGGCGGGCGCTTCTCCATCGAGTTCTGACATTAGGTCGTCGAGCGATTCGTCGGCGACCCCGCTCATGATCTGGTCTGCGCCTTCACTCACCTGCTGCAGCATGCTGGCCAATTTCTCTTGCTGCAGGGTTCCTTCGATGGTGGCTTCGTTAACGAAGGTTTCAATTTCTGACAGGTCCATCTTGGCAATCTCGGATGCGACTCCCATCCGCTCGTAAAACTCCATGTTGTCTTTGATGATGACAAAGTTGTTGACGGACTGAAGCATCTTGTGGCAATGGGCCGATTTGGCGTCGATGCCACGTCCCCTGACCCGCAGCGACTGGATCTTGCGAGCCACCATCTTTTTTTGCGAGTCGGAGCCAGCTTGTGCATACTCACTTTTGAGTTGAGATTCGTCTTCCGCCAGTCCCGACATTTCTTTGTCGATCTTGCGTTGTTCTTGCTCCAAGGCAATCCGTTCGCGGTTGAGGTCGTCCAGGCCGTAATCTCGTAGCGAGCGTTTCTTACTCCCAAACAGACCAAACAACGCCATGATGGATTCCTTCTGTGAACGACATTGACGAGCAAGTGACGCATCGCCGGAGGGATTGCCGCCGTGTTTTGCTTTGAGTTCGAGCGAATTTGCTTTGATTTGAAGCGAAAACAACAGCATCGTCAAAATGTTTGACTCTCGGAGTTTAAAGCTTATGATAGCCGGTTCAAGAACAATTTGAAAGGATTTGAACAATTATGAATAGAAGTAGCCGTGCTTAAGAACCTTTTCAAGTCAAAACGTCAGCGTGAAATGGAACGCGAAATCGCGATTCAACGTGCGCTCGCTTTGCATCGAAACCAGATCGGCAAGCTCGAACAGCACGAAAAGCAGTACGTTGAAAAGGCGCTTCGTGCGAAGCGACAGAGCGATCGCGTCAATTTCGGCAGGCTTTGCGCCATGGTTTCGCAAACGATCAATCAACGCCGTGCGACGGAAAGTCAATTGCTTCATTTCGAGACGATCCTGCAGAAACGGGATCAGTACCGGCTGATGAACGAATTTGCTGGTGGTCTCAAAGCGATGGCCAAATCAGTGAGCGAAGTGCTTCGAGACTTCGATGCCGAGGATATGCTCAAAGATGTCGAAGTTTCGATGGTCAAGAGTCATGAGATGGAAACAGCGATGGATCTTGTCTTGGATCGAATCAGTGCAACCGGAGTTTCCGAGTCGGCGTCAGTCGACGCGATTGCGGCTTCGGATATCGAAAGTATTCTGAGTGAGCGTGGTGAGGCGGATATGCAAATCTCCAACATCGACGATCAAATAAAGACGGGGCTCAAAGCGATCGAGAGTCATTTGTCACAGGATTTGTAAGCATCAAGACGAGGCAGTGTCGTCGCCACTGCGTTTTGCCGGCACTGCGTTTTGAAGGTGTCCGACCGATGGTGCCTGAAACGCTGGCACTGTTTTTTGCAAGGTGTTTGCAGTTTGGTTTCTGCCGTTGGAGATTGGCTTCGAGTGGACGCGTTAGGGAAAGAGACAGTGATGTGGTGTCATCAACGATCGGTGGCGAAGGCATAGTATGTTTTGGTTGCTTCGTAAGTTTATCGGATTCTCCTGTTTTCTCAGCTTTCTGGTTGTGGCTTTAGCTGGCTATGTTTACGTCCGGGATATTCAAAACCCGGTGGTTGGCCCGCAGACACCTGTGGGGATTCGTGAAGCGGTCGATCAAGCATGTCAGCGACTCGTGGACGCGTTACCCAATCCCGAAGTCGCCTTGCGTCCCACGCTGATTCTGACGATGGAAGGTGATCGTCAATCTTTGGTCACGGATTCAATGAGCCGGTGGTTATCAGAAGATGGTCGGTACCGCTCGGTCGATCCCGGGTTGTTGGATCAGCTGTATGAAAAAGTGGGATTCGATCGTCGTGCCGTTTCGGACCGAGAGGATGCAGTCCGTCTTGCTCGTGCTATGGAAGCGGAAGTTGTCATCTTCGGACGTATTAATCGGTTAGAGATTGACCAGGCGGACGTGAATCTAAGCCTTGATATTCAGGTGCTCGACCTGGTGAATGAGCGGGAATTGTACGCAGACGTGTTGACCAACCTGCCGGTTACTGAAGTGAGAGACCCTGGCACTCCAGTTTCGGGCAACACGTACGTTTTGCCATTCTTTGCTCTTGTGTGCCTGACGCTCGCGTGGCCAATCGCCTGTTTTCCTGGCGTTCGTGCCTTGTTGAGAATTGAGCACAATGGCCTGACGGCAGCATGCTTGTTGTTGATAATTGCCGTTCCGATTTTCGTTTGGTGGAGTGCCGTTTCTTTGATTGCGTCCGGAGTCGTTGCCGTGTTGTTGCTGGTTATTGGAACAATCGCCATTCCTGTTTGGTGTTTGTTCGTGACGAATTCGCTGGCCGCTCCGGAATGAGTGGCCGCCCCGGAATGCCTGGGATTGGGCGTTGATTAGTCGCAGGTTTGGAATTTCAGCAAGCTGAATGCGAAGATACAAATAACCGCTGCCCGGCACTGGCGTTCTGCTCGAAGGAGCAATGGCGTTCTGTTCGAAGGAGTATACTGTGGGAGTGTGGATAGGCATGTAAGGCTGGTTGATCTGATTTCGGCCGTCCAGCGCGGAGCTTTGTGTGTACAGTTCGATCGCGTTCAAGATCCGATTGACTTGCGGATCACACAATGGCGCTTGGTGATTTCGAAGCTTTGACGCAGGCGTGACCTGAGCGGCGTCCGCGAAGGTTGCGGCAACGAGAGGAAGCAAAAACTCCATGAGCAGTAACGACGGCTCAAATGAATTCGATAGTCTTGATCGAGACCTCACGAGGAACCAATCCTTCGGTGAGGGTGCCTCTGATTCGGACAGTCTTGATCGCGGCGTGACGGCTGGAGAGTTCCCGTCGAGCGCGTCGGATATCAGCCAATTTGATGAGGGCTGGGAGCAGGCTCCTGAAGCACAAGCCTTGGATGTGCGCTATCAGATCGAGGCTGCAATTGGCCACGGTGGGATGGGGGAAGTTTATCGGGGGACCGATACTCGGTTGAAGAGGCCCGTTGCCATCAAGCGGTTGAAAGGCGACCTAAGCACAAATCGTCGCGCCGTGGAGCGTTTTTCGACGGAAGCGGAAGCGGTCGCTCGGCTGAATCATTTCAACATCGTCCAAATCTATGACGTTGGTCGGGACGCCGAGGGCCATTTCATTGTCATGGAGTTGGTTGAAGGGCAGAGTTTAGCAGAGGTTTTAAAGGAGTCCGGGCCCGTCGATCTCCCACAGGCCATTGACTTCACCAGTCAGCTTTGTGATGCCCTTGGTTACGCGCATTCTCAGGGCATCGTGCATCGCGATGTCAAACCAGCCAACATCCTGATCAATCAAGAGGGGACTCCCAAGTTAACAGACTTTGGCCTGGCGAGACTTGAAAGCAACGATCATGGACAGACGCGAGCGGGCGCAGTGTTGGGAACTCTCGACTTTATGCCACCGGAGCAGCATCGGGATGCGAGTCGGGCTGATGCAAAGAGTGATCAGTGGGCGCTCGCCGCGACCTTTTATCAGATGGTCACCGGTGAATCACCGCGTGTGATTCGCTCGGAACGACTTCCCGAAAACGTTCGCAAAGCCGTACTCAAAGCGCTTGAGGATGACCCGGCGAAAAGATTTGATGATTGCCGTGGCTTTCGGGAAATGCTTGCCGAGGCAATTACGTCCCAGACAAATTCCGCTGTTGAAATCCCTAAGCTCACGCGGGGGCAATGTTCGAAGTGTTCGCACGTCAACGCGACGGAGATGACCTTCTGCGAGGCTTGCGGTGAAAACTTGATGGTGCCCTGCCCTGGCTGCCATGAATTAATCGGCGTCTGGTCAACCTTTTGTGGTAAGTGTGGAGCCGACACGGAAAGTGAGCTGAAAACGCAGTTGCTCCAACTGGAACAGCAGCGGAAAGAAATTGATTCGATGCGACGTGGTTATCATCACACCGAAGCAATTCAACAGCTTGAGGCAATCGGCAAGCTGACGCATCCCGCCTTTGCAGAGCATCAGCAGTGGGCGGTGGCGACGGTTGACCAATATCGAATAGAGCTCAAAGGGTTGGAGCAGCAGCGAGACGATATTCTGCAGGCTGTTGCGGAGCGAATGAAAAACCATGATCTTGACGGTACGCACAAGCTCCTTGATCGAATCCCCAAGGCCCTTTCAAACGCTCGGATCGAAGCGCTACGGGCTCAAGCGGTATCAAGATCTGAACAACTTCAATCTCTCGGAGAGGAGATTCGTTCCTGTGTGGCGGCAAAGAAACTAGAGGGATTGGTCCCCAAGGTTGAACAGTTTTTGCAATTGAGGCCTGCGGATCAAAAGGCAAGGAAGCTACTTGAACAACTGAAAAATCGCGAACAGAAACAACGCCTGCAGCAGGAAATCGCTCAAGCTGCAGAGTCCCAGTCTCTGGTACCTGCCAGTCACGACCGTTTTCCTGGCGATCCACTGCTTGGTGCAGACCTTTCCGAAGTCGGCTCGCACGCTCGCCCTGTTCCGCAGCGTAAGCGGCTAGCGGAAAAACGAAAAATGAAACCTTGGATCGCGTTGGCGATCTGTGCTGTCTTGATTGCAATCGCTGCGTTCACTTATTTCCGTCAGCGGGATCGCGAGGCGATCGTTGCGTCCAATGCAAGCCAATCGACACCTGGGGAGGCGATTGGAATAGAGGGGGTTGGCAGCGGTGATTTCGAACAGACCAGTGAAGTACCAGATCGCGCAAGGTCTTCCTTGGCTCCGGTACCGGTGACTGGTGCTGAATCTTCAGTCACGTCGACGGATTATCTGAGCCAGGCGGCTTTGCCAAATGATGTCGCGTCAAGCAGTGCCGAAGTCAGTGACGAAATCAGTGCCGAAGTCAGTGACGTCATGGCAAGCGAGGCTTCGCAGGTGATTCCGGAAGGCTGGCAACGATTGTTTGACGGCAAGAGTCTGAATGGTTGGAACTTTCTCGGGCCGCAGTCTCTTTGGCGTGTAGAAGACGGGGCCATTGTGGGTTCGAGCGCTGGCAATCCGATCGAGACAAATGCTTACCTGGTATTTGAAGAGCCGTTTAAAGACTTCCGCCTCAAGGCAAAGTTTAAATTGGAATCCGGCAACTCAGGGATTCAATTTCGTAGCAAATTAGATGGGGATGGGCGTGTTGCTGGTTACCAAATGGATCTAGTCGCCACGGACAGAATGGGGAATTTATACGACGAATACACGGGCCGCGGCACACTTGTGACAGCGAGACCTGCCGCTCAATCCGCTTATCGACCAGATGAATGGAACGAATGTGAAATACGAGTGGTGGGTTCCTCGGTGCAGATGTATCTCAATGGTACGCTAACGGTGGCCCATGGCGAGACGAGTCCATCACGGATGGAAGGTGGTGTCATTGCACTTCAGGTGCATGCTGGCGGCACGACCACTGTTCGGTTTAAGGATTTGTGGGTCAAGGATCAGGCTGACGGCGAACCGTCAGATGATCTCGCTTCCGTCGACAACACTCCACCCAGCCGTGATTCGGATGATGCTAACTGGATTTCATTATTGCCAGGAGCGAGCCTCGCGGGACGGAGCCTCGCGGGGTGGAGTTCACTTGCTCCGGAAACCTGGAGTGTTGCCAACGGAGTCCTTCGCTGCAGCGGTGAGGCAACGCGATACACCATCATGAGTGGCGGCGCGTGTCTGTTTACTCGCCGTGAGTACCGCAACTTTGTGATGAAATTTGAATACAAGCTCGAACCGGGTGGGAACAGTGGCGTGTTCTTGCGGGCTCCAAAATATATGGCGGGTCTGATGGGGATTCTCGAGATCAGTCTGATGGAAAATCGTAATGCGGCGGCACAAGTGCGAAGCGGCGCCCTGTTTGGAGCTCACGGGCCTGCTCGTGTTCTTGATCGACCAACTGGGCAGTGGAATGAAATGGAGATACGAGCGGATGGGGCACGAATCAAAGTGACTCTGAATGGTGAGACCGCGCTGCAGATTGATCTGCGAAATTTTCCAGAGTATGGGGAGAAACCGTTGTGGCGACGAGAATCAGGTCTGATCGGTCTGCAGCATCACAACCTTCCCGCCGAATTCCGCAATCTGAGAATTCAAGAGTTACCCTGATCATTGATTTGAGATTCGACGTAGGGCAATACAATCTTGGGCAATCCGGATTACACCAGTTGCCGATTCACTGGCAGATGCGATGAGTGATATTAGGCGAC
>JAQWPZ010000058.1 GCA_029245125.1 Rubripirellula sp. | reverse complement strand
AGACCATCATCCGAATCCGAAAAGAAACCGGCTGGGGGTACACCTTGATCCTGCAGGCGTTGCGCCGCTTAGGCCATCGGGTCTCGCGTCAGACCGTCAAGAACATCGTTATCGAAGCTGGCCTCGGAACTGACCCAAACGATCATCCCGACACCTGGTCCGACTTCCTCAAACGCCTTGCCGCTACGATGTGGTAGTGCGATTTTGCCTCGAAGCGGAAGTGGACGATTCAGGGCATGGTTGACCTCTACTTCCTCGTCTTTATCCACCTAGAGACGCGTCGCATCTGGGTATCACCTTGCACCGCAACTCGCGGGACGAAAACGCGGGGCTTATTCTAGGTTTAGTTCGCCAAGACCAACTGCATGTTTCGCGTTTTCGTCGTCGCGTTCGACTTCATAACCCAAGCCCTCCAGTTCTTTGCGAATGGCAATTAGGTCCTCCGGGTCAAAGTGAATCATCAACCCGTCAAGACGAGTGTCGTATTCGATCCCGTATTCGTTGACGATCTCGTCGGGCAGGCCTTCACCGTACAATCCACTGGCGTAGTGAGGCCAGTCATAATCGGCCGCAGGTATTCGCCCGCTAGAAAACAGCTCATCGTCTTCAGGCAACTCCCCTTCCAGTTCCAGGACGTCTCCCAGAACACCCTTCAATTATTTCTTCGTGCATGATTCGAGAAATTCACCCCATGTGTGATATTTCGCCGCTTTAAGAGCAGAGTAGATTTCCTTCGCCTCATAGCGATTCACAATCACGACCCTGGCACCCTCGCCGTAATCGACAAGACCATAAATTAGCTTGTTTTTCTTTGTGCGATTCTCTGTCATTTGAGCTGCAATCCTCTGTTTGAATTTATTCGGTAAGAAGATGGAACCACCTTCCGGTCAAATTTCTTGTCGCACTTTTTAAGTGCGGCAACCAATTGTTAATCGCCTCAGGATGACGCCCCGGTGCCTCTCATTGCCTGTTGCGTGCAGTATCGTTTCTTCAATTGACAGATCAGGTCAAAGCACTGATTTGCCACCATCTTTTTGGTTGGAAATATCTGATTTCACCTGCCGCAAATATGTCCTGCGCAAGCCGGGGATTCCGTGAACGCTAAACGAGTTGCCGATGAATCCAGCTTGTCAATTTCCTTGCACCGCTGGAGCGGTTTCGCGCAACTAACCAATGATTTGCAGCTTGGTCACGACCGGCTATTCCGATGTTGCGATTGGCTGCTTGAGCCAATCAGACAACGCCATGAGTTTGATGTTGTGTGCGGCGGTGAGCTTACCTGCCCTCTCCACCAACCTGTCGACTTGCGTACGTGTGCGGAGAAATGGATTGTCCATCACTGGATGTTTGCCTCGGAATATTACCTGTTTGATAGTCACCTTCCTGCCTACTTCTTCGGCGAAAGATGATTGCGCCAACGAATCATGTTGGGCAAAAATAGAAGCCGGTAAAGCAGCAAGCGATGCGACGCCAATAAAGAATCGGCGGTTAATTCTGGGATTCGAGCGATTCATTTTTTCCTGACCTCTGATCTCGGTGAGAGAATATTGTTTGAACAACGAAGCGGCAGTTCGAACGTCCACCTGCGTCATGCACAGAGTTCGTGGGCTTGCCGATAGCGGCCTGTCCGTCGAGTAATGGGATCTTGGTTGCGAACGGTCAAATCATGAGACGATTGGCTGTCCGAATCAGTCTGCGGGTACCCGGCAAGTGACTGCTGAAAACATGAAGAAATTACGACTGAACACTTGCGGCGTATTGCCAGTTGAGTTCATCGAGTTTCACCACCGCCTTGCCCTTTTTATCGTGCGGGGAATTTGCGAACATCGCCCAAACAATCTCGCTCGTATCAGGGTCAACGATAAGGTGCTGTCGATTCTGGATCTCATAGACCAGAACGTAATGATCATCGCAGCACCGATAACAACGTTGTGGCTGGCTTGGGTTTGAACCGGGCTCGGTATGCAGACCAAGCCTATTCTTGGGCCAATTCGGTTGACAGTATTCACAGTGGCTCATTTGAATCACTCATTTTGAGTGTGCATTGGGACAACTTTGTGTCAGCATGCAGAGCGTTGGCGAAATCAGCTGTGTGGCCAGGATGGGTCCGTGGGATTGCCAATGGCCACATGTCCGTCGCTTGACGAAATCCACCTTACCCGGACCGGGCAGGTTGGAGGGGCAAAGCCCAACTCAACATGCTGGTAAACAGCGTTGTCCGATACGCTGCTAACATCACATTAGAGGCAACAACGCGGAAAAAGGTTCTCGCGATTCGGTGAAAAGGATGAATTTTTTAAAGCGTTCGGCGAGGCAGTCTTTCGCGGAACGCTGCTGCGATCGGAGGCACTCAGGTCTCTCTGCGTGCAAGCGATTTATCCCCCTTTCATGATTGCAAAGGTGAGCCTTGTCATCGCTTCTGATCAACTCAATAGAAGGGCAGGTTAGGAACTGTCTCGTAAATAGATTTGTACCGACTTCCAGGCAGTGCTTTTGAGGGGAATAGCGGTAGCCAGCTGGTCTTTCACGGCTCTTGCCGGCGGCTAGCCGCGGTGCCGCTCACATTTGCGCGAGATTACCGAATCTCCATTGCACGCTCTGGTTGAATCCCAAGCTACGACAATAATGCGTTTCATATTTGGTCAGCGTTCAGACCGACGTTCAGACCGTCAGGCAGTCGCGTAAGACAAAAATCTTGTCCCGAAGCGGCCCTCCCGCAGCCCTATTTTCTAAAAGCTGCATTTATCGGTGGCCATTCAACCTAATCGAGATTCTTTGCCCTCTTCGTCTATGGACGACGCCAGACGTAGTGAGGGGCGTGTTGGAGGGCGAACAAAAAATGCACATTCACATTGGGAATCACCGTGACCAAAACAGAACGCCGAAAAAAACGGATCGAGCGAGAAAAGAGCCAATCCTACGGCATGAACAAATCACCAACGGCTGATAAGTCCCCGGAACAGGAGGCAAGTTTACGGAAAGCACGTTATTACAAAAAAACGAACATTGGCGTTGGTAGTGGTCTGCTTCTCCAGACCCTCGGCGCGGTCGTATTCACTGCGTTTGAAAATGGTGGGAGCGCAGTGAACATCGCGTCCCTGATGATGATTGGCGGTTTGTTTCTTTTCGTTTGGGGAACAAGCAACTACGTTCTGGCCAAAGGCCGTTCGCCAGCCTGGACGCTGCTTGGTTTCGGTTGGCTCTTGGGGCTGATCATCCTGGTCTTTCTTAAAGATCGAAGTATCGAAAGCCGGGAATATGGGGTGTGGACAGCGGTCAAGTGGGCGGGTTTCACTGCGGGCTCGTTCTGCTCGCTCATGTTTTTGCAGGTGCTGGCGGGGCCCGGAGAGTCCGAGACCTGGAGCCGCTTGGAAATGGAGGCGGCCCTCGCTCAAGCTCATACGATGGAACTGCCGTCCGGCCGATTCACTTATTCCAATATCGTCGCACAAACGCTCGGTGAGATGGCGCAGGAGGATCTCATCGCTGTGAACTGGACGCCGGAGGATCTCGCAAAAATCGATGAGCTCCCGGACGAAGATGACTCGACGCTCGACTGGATCGAGTCGAAAGATCCAAGGGCCAAGAAGAAACTTCCATTCGGCGTGGCGACTGCGGCACAGGTGGAAGAATGCGAGGAGATCGCCAAGGCGATCGGCCTGCCTGCTTACTGGAAGCATATCGAGGATGATCTCAGCTCAATTGGGCTTGATACGTCGAAATTATCTCACAAGACGCCCGCGGCCAAGTGATTAAGCCAAGCCGGAAAAGGGGGACGGGATCCGGCCTACCGGCTTGGAATCGCACGAACAAATGTTGGTTAGCGTGAAGAACTGAGCGGTCCGGCGCTAGCCGCCGGTCCCATTCTGTTCCTTCTCGGATTCACGTCTTTGCGGGAGCTTCGTCGCTTCGCTCCTTGATCGGGCCTACTGGTTGTCAACGAGGTGTCGGGTGCGTTCGAATTGTGATCGCTAGGTTTTGATGATGCGTCTCAAGATGATGACCCAAATTATCGTCAGGACGAACGCTGAAAATCCGACGACGGACAAGCCAATCGTGACGAGGTCGGCGCGCAACCGTTTGCCTGGCGTTTCGATGTCCTCTGCCCGTTCCGCCATCATCACCACAAGCCCTTGCTCGGGATCACGCTTGGTTGCAACTCGCCATCGACCCTCACCGAGTATCGGATCGTTCACCACGTTTCCTTCTCCCTTCTCGTCGGACAGAAATGGGCTGATGTCGACCGGTTCGATACTTTCAATCTGTTCACCTTGGTTGTGGATGAGGCGTGCGTCCTTTGTTCCCTGCCTCGCGTCAAAGATCAACATTTTATCGGTCGCGCCAGCGAACTCGGGATCACTGACTAAGTCACCGAGTTCGATGAAGATCCCGGCGACGCCTTGGAACTGACCCGCGGTCCAAATCGGGGTGGAAATTGCGATGACCACGGCCTCTTTGCTGAGTGTCACGAAACTCGCTGAGAGTCTTGGCGATGAATCCAAATCCCAGACGGGGTCCGAATTCAGCCCTTCCGAAATTCCCTCCTGATCGTCTCCCGTGAAATAAGAGCGAAAATCGAAGTTGGTTCCGAGGGTCTCTTTCTTCGGCTCCCTCGCAATCTGAACGCCCTCCGCATCACAAACGAAAAAACTGTACGTTCGCCCGCGAAGATCAGGGTCGCGTGTTTGTGCTTTCAGGGCAACGAGCGCCGCTTGGATTTGCCCAAACTCGATCGGCGCCTTTGTTGCGTCTGCCGAGGCACTCGCTTTCAGCTGGGTGAGAATCTGCTCGCGATCAAGTTGGTTGGCGTTCCAAGTCGCCAACTGCTGAATCGCCTCTGAACCCAAGCCTGCATTCATTCGCCCAACTTGATCAAGACGCAGGGCAAGGTTGAGGTTTGCTTCTTCCGCCGCGTGCCTCGAGAGAAGCTCCAGTGAGTTTTGTGAAAGAGTCGTCAAATCCTGCTGCATCTCAACGATTTCCGCTTCAAGAAATCGGAATGAGGTCCAGGTGGCGATTATTGTCACAACGATCAGCGACAACGATAGCAGCGGGATACTCGGATTACGCTGACTCCACCGCAACAGTCGACCCGCTGGTGAAACTGGCCGCGCTTCGATGGGCTTGTGTTGACGATAGCGAGTAACGTCCTCACTTAATTCCGTAGCCGATTGGTACCGACGCGAGGGATCTTTTTCGAGGCACTTCAGGCAAATGGTTTGCAGATCTGCCGGAATCCGCGGATCAAAAGAACGTGGGTGAGGTGGATCATCAAACTGGATCTGCCGCAGAATGTTCAGGACGCTGCCGCGGTATGGTTTTTCACCGGTCAGCAATTCAAAGAACACGATGCCAAGAGAAAAGATATCTGAACGACAATCGGCATTGTCCGAATCACCGCGTGCTTGTTCAGGCGACATGTAGGCCGCTGTACCGGTAATCCTTCCCGGTACGGTCGCCTGGAGCTGGCTCACTCGCATTGCGAGACCGAAATCAGTGAGGTGTGGAACACCCGCACGGTCCAGCAAAATGTTGTCTGGTTTGAGGTCTCGGTGAACAATCTCTTCGTCGTGCGCGTGTTGAAGCGCATCGCAAATCGCGATCAGTAGATCCAGTGATTCTTCGAATGGAATTCGTGCCTGGTCCAGGCGATCGGCAAGGGATTCCCCGTCAACATAGTCGCTGACGATGAAAGCGGTATCGGCCTCCCAATCGGCTTCATGCACGCTTACGATGTTCGGATGTTTCCGCAATTGGGCTGACACCCGCGCCTCGTGAATGAAACGGTCGGTATCTTCGGGTGAGAGCTCTCGCCTTGGGATCTTGATTGCCACGTCACAGTCAAGCTTGGAATCTCGCGCGAGCCAAACACTTCCAAATCCGCCGAGCCCGATCTGGTGTTTCAGGCAGTAGTGCCGGATCTTATCGCCAGACCGATTCTGTTGTGGTTGTTTCGGCAACTCCGAATCTTGTCGATGATCGCCCCAATCGGAAAGGGTGTTTTCAACGGCGTCGGTGTCGGCAAGTTCTCGGGCATTTGCAATGATTGCAAGTTGTTTCAATTTCTCGCGAAGCTGAATGGCAAGTTCCGGGTGTGCGGCCAAGACGTCTTTGTCTGAGAGCTGTTCACCAGATTCGCGGCGCCGAAGGGTCGCGGTGAGGATTTCGTGAACGCGTGCCTCCACTCGGTCGTTCGGCATTGATTGGTGCCCCATGCTTATTGCGTCGTGCTGAACCAAGTCGATGATTGACCGAGTGACTGCTTGAGGGACAACTTGCCTCGGTGGAGGAGGCCCCGGACCGCCGGTTCACTTTTGTTCAATTTATCGACAACTTCCTCGACCGTAAGGCACTCGATATGCCGCAGCCGAATCGCCTCACGCTGATCCTCGGGCAATCCAGCGAGCGCGATTTGCAAGGCTACGACTGCTTCGTGTGTCGCCGCCGACTGGCTCGGTGTGCGGCGTTGGTCAGAGAGCAACAGAATAAGATCAAGGAACGATTCGGAGGTATTCGGGACACCCGCTTCGATGCGTTTCCAATCACCACCTCTTTTTTTGCGAGTTGCACTGCGGATGGCGTCGGTAACCTTCGCTTCGGCAATCGACCGGACCCAGGCATGAAAAGCTTCCGTGTCGCCTACTTTGAAATTTGAGAGTCCACGGAATACTTGGATGAACGCGATTTGCAAAATGTCTTCGACATCCAAAACCGTACGCAGTTGAGCCGGGATTCGAGATCGAATCACGCTGGAGAGTTGGTCATAGCGACTGATCAGCAACTGTTGAAGTGCGATCTTGTCGCCTCGCTTGGCAGCCTCCAGTAAGGCTTCTTGGTTCGTTTCCATACGCACCATCATTGCACATTTGTCCAACCGTTGGGCAGTTGGCGTCTGTGGTACGAGAATCGTGGGTTCTGAGGCGTTTCAAAATTTCTCGGAATTAGTGCGCGCGCAACGGAATCGGCTGGCGGTTTCTCCTTAGCAAGGAATATCACACCGCTTTCATGGCACTTTTCGATGAACACCATCTCCTTCACCGCCGTCGAGCCAAAAAATGTTGGGCGAATTCTCGGACCAATTCTCGCTTTGGGCGTCTACGTTCTGACCGCGAATGTGCTACCCGAATCTGCTCGATTCGCTGCTGCCAGCGGAACATTGATGGTCGTCTTTTGGATCACCGAAGCGATCCCGCTGCCTGCGACTGCACTCTTGCCGCTGGTGTTGTTTCCAACGTTTGGCGTGGTGGACGTCCATCAGGCGGCAGCACCGTTTGCCAAACCGGTGATCTTTCTTTTCCTCGGTGGATTCATGCTCGCATCAGCAGTCGAAGGTTGCGGATTGCATCGCCGTGTAGCCATGGCTGTGGTCCGTTTATTTGGAGGAAAGCCTGGTCAACTCCTTGCGGGTTGCATGGTGGCGACTGCTTTCCTGAGCATGTGGATCAGTAACACAGCAGCGACTGTCATGATGCTGCCAATCGCGACCAGTCTGACGAGCATGTTATGGAGTGAGGAGTCAAAACAGGACAGTTCGGGTGAGCGGCGAGGCGTCGAGCTTTGCTTTCTGTTGGGGATCGCGTACGCCGCGAACATTGGCGGCTTGGGGACGATCGTTGGTACTCCTCCCAATGCCCTGCTTGCTGGATTCTTGCAGGAGCGAGGGATTTCGCTTGGATTTGGTCGCTGGATGTTATTTGCGATTCCGCTCGTAATCCTGTTTCTTGGGTTGTGCTGGCTGATGCTCAATCGATTCGCATTGAAAACTGTTTCTCAAGGCCGCGCAGTCAGTTTAGCGACACTGGATAAGCAATACCGCCAGCTTGGGCCAATGACGCATGCTCAATGGACAGTATTGACAGTCTTCTCAGTCGCAGTCGCTCTGTGGGTGTTTCGTGAACCATTGAATCATTGGGAGTGGTTGGTCGGATACTGCCCTTGGATTGCGCGGCTGAATGATGCTTCGATTGCGATGGCTGCGGCAGTCGCTTTGTTCTTGCTGCCCGGTAACCAGGTCACTGGCGAGAGAGTGCTCGATTGGGAATCCGCGAGTGAGTTGCCGTGGGGCGTACTGATTCTGATCGGTGGGGGCATGAGTCTCGGCTCGGCGATGGGAGCAACCGGACTGACGGCCGTCATGGGCAGCAGGCTTGAGGTGATCCTCACGCTTCCCCCGGTACTTTTGGTCGTCGTGCTAACGGGGTTGGTCATCTTTCTGACTGAAATCATCAGCAATACTGCCATCACGGCCGCGATTTTACCGGTTCTGTTTGGACTCGCCGCAACCGGTTCGGACGGACCACTTCCGTTGTTGGTTCCAGCAACTCTTGCAGCGAGTTGCGCTTTCATGCTTCCGATTGGAACACCACCGAATGCCGTTGTGTTTGGAACCGGACGCGTCCCGATGCACTCGATGATGCGTTACGGGCTGGGGCTCAATCTAATCGGCACGATCCTCATCCCTGGATTGATGTACTTGCTTGGCTGGATCGTAGTTTCCTGAGCAACGCCACGAACAAACAGACAGAACTCTCCGCGGAAATGAGAAATCCTATGTCCGATTCATACAAAACGCAATTAACTGAAAAGATCAACAACGAAGACTGGTGCACTCATTGCAAGAAAACAGTGGATGAGTGGAATATATCATTTGAGTACACCGTCCATTCAGACACCGGCTATGACAAAATACGCCGTTGCCCTCACTGTAATGCAATGTGCTTTGAGGACGGAAGCATTGGATTTGGTGTTTTCTTGTTCTTCTTGGGGCTCTTTGGTATTCCATGCCTCGTGCTGGTAGGCCTTGTTAAGTTTGGCATCAAGCTCGACCGGCAAATCGAGGGACATGACGGCATCATTTTTGTGGTCACTGTGGCTGCAGCTTTACTTTTTAGTATTGTTGTGCCCGGACTGTATAAGCGTTTTCTTTACCGACACAAACCGGCAAATGACAAGCTTAGTGAGTGAGAGTAAACGCCTGCATGACTTCGCGAGGTTAAGCGCTAACATAGCGCAAGGTGTTTTACAGCGAAGATGTGGCAGAACGGTGTTGAGAGAGTTTGTTGAGGGAACCACGTGGGCGAGCATCTCGAATCAGGTGTCCGAGATGCACTTCACGTCTTTGCCGGAGCTTCGTCGCTTCGCTCCTCGATCCGGCCTACTCACCACTCACTTGAACGAGCACAAGAAGTCCTGCACTGGCCGTTCGCCTTATTCATCGTGAGCAACTGAGCGGATCGGCGCTAGCCGCCGGTCCCACTCACGATCGCCACTTCACGCTTTGCCGGAGCTTCGTCGCTTCGCTCCTCGATCCGGCCTACTCACCACTCACTTGAACGAGCACAAGAAGTCCTGCACTGGCCATTCGCCTTATTCATCGTGAGCAACTGAGCGGAACGGCGCTAGCCGCCGGTCCCTCTCACGATCGCCACTTCACGCCTTGCCGGAGCTTCGTCGCTTC
>JAQWPZ010000055.1 GCA_029245125.1 Rubripirellula sp. | reverse complement strand
GGGGATCGATTTGCCATGCGATGAGCAGAGTCTTGCATCCGACCAATCGCCGCTGGCCGAAGCCTTTGAGGTTGAAGGGCACCCGATTGGGAATCGGTTTTGCATTCTCCCGATGGAGGGATGGGATGGTACAGCCGAGGGGCGTCCAACTGATTTGACGATTCAACGCTGGCGGAATTTCGGTCTCAGTGGAGCGAAGCTTATCTGGGGTGGTGAGGCGGTCGCGGTACGCCATGATGGCCGCGCGAACCCTAATCAATTGATCATCAACGATCAGAACTTGAAGGCGATTGAATCGCTACGGACGGAATTGGTTTCGACGCATCAGGGACGATTTGGAGCCTCAGATGATCTATTGGTCGGTTTGCAATTAACGCATTCAGGACGTTTTGCTCGTCCTAATGATCGCGGTTCGGCTGAACCGCTGACTGTCCAACGTAACCCTTGCCTCGATGCGAGGTTGAGCATCGTCGATGATTCAACGATTTTGAGTGATGATGCATTACGTCGATTGATCGATCAATTTATTCACGCGGCAGGGTTGGCGGCGCAGGCAGGTTTTCAATTTGTCGACATCAAACACTGCCATGGTTACCTCGGTCATGAACTTCTGAGCGGATACGACCGGCCTGGGTTGTTTGGTGGTTGCTTCGAAAATCGGACCCGCTTTCTGCGTGAGATTGTGAGTGGCATACGCGCTCAATCACCTTCCCTGATGATCGGTGTACGGCTTAGTGTCTTCGATTTCATTCCCTTCCACGCAGGTCCAGATCGGATCGGAGTGCCCGAGCTGTCTGCGGATCCGCAGTTGGCGTTTGGAGGAGATGCCAGTGGGCAAGGCCTTGATTTGCGAGAGCCAGCTAAGTTCGTTGAACTACTTCAACAGCTCCGCATCCGCCTCGTTTGTACGACAGCCGGCAGTCCCTATTACAACCCACACATTCAGCGACCAGCCTACTTTCCACCAAGTGATGGATACCAACCGCCGGAAGATCCATTGGTCGGGGTGGCTCGACAGATTCAAGCCACAGCGGCTTTGAAGCAGCAGTTTCCGGAACAGCGATTTGTGGGGTCTGGGTATAGCTATTTGCAGGATTGGTTACCCCATGTTGGGCAGGCTGTCGTTCGAGCTGGTATGGTCGATTCTGTGGGCTTGGGCCGAATGGTGCTGTCTTATCCTGATCTACCCGCTGACGTGCTAGAAGGTAAGCTAATGACGCGGAAAAAGATCTGCCGTACCTTCAGTGATTGCACCACCGCTCCACGCAATGGACTGGTCAGTGGCTGTTATCCATTGGATCCGTTCTACAAGAGGCGGCCAGAGCGGGATGTGCTAAAACGGTTGAAGCAAGACACGACCACTTAGCAGATCTTTACGCCAGAATTTTCGTTGGTGATTCACGGTTATCGCAGCAGGTAACTGCTGGCTTACCAGAATCTGCCGTAGACTCTATTTTGATGGATTGTGCGCTGGTGAGTGCTTCGGTTTGTCGAGAGATGCAATTGGGAGAGACTAACGTGTATCGAGTGAATGTGATTGTTCTGGGCGTGATTGGGTTGTTCCCGCTTGGCATGGTGTTACCGCCAGGCGTTGTGGCACAGGAGACAACTGCGTCGAAGCCTCCAATCCGTGTTTCTGATCGTGCGCGAGCGATTCATCAAACCGCGCCGGTTGTCGATGGCCATAACGATTTGCCGTGGGCCATCCGAGAGACCGAGCGGAGTCTCGCCCAATTCGATTTGTCGACGAGTCAGTCCCAGTTCCATACCGATATACCCCGGCTGCGTCAGGGGGGTGTTGGCGCACAATTCTGGTCGGTTTTCGTACCGACATCGACTTCGTCCAAAGGCAATTCGCTCACAACAACTCTCGAGCAAATTGACTTGGTTAAGCGGATGGTTGATGCTTACCCAACAACTTTTGGGCTGGCAGGTTCGACAGCCGACATTGAACGGATTTGCGCGGAGGGAAAAATCGCTTCTTTGATCGGAGTCGAAGGAGGGCATTCCATCGAGAATTCGCTCAATGTCCTACGGCAATTATACAAACAGGGCGCGCGGTACATGACACTGACGCACTCAATGTCTTTACCCTGGGCCGACTCTTGTACCGACGAGGAGATTTCGGGTGGGTTGTCGGCCTTCGGTGAAGAAGTGGTTCGCGAGATGAACCGGCTGGGAATGATTGTCGATTTATCACACGTCTCGCCCAATTGCATGCGGCAAGCTTTGGCGGTGACGAAGGCACCGGTGATGTTTTCTCACTCGTCGGCAAGGAAAGTTGCTGATCACCCACGGAACGTGCCAGACGATGTGTTGAAGTTGACCGCTGAGAATGGCGGGGTCGTGATGATCAATTTCTTCCCGGATTTTGTAAATGCGGTCGACGCGAGTCGCTCCCTGTCACGCTTGGCGATGCGGAAGCGGTTCAACCAGGAATTCAGTGAGGATCAGGAGCGAGCAAGCGGCGAGCTTCGGAAGTGGGAGCAAGCGAATCCGCGAGGTGACACCTGTGATATTCACGATGTCTTGGATCATATCGACCATGTCGTCAAAATCGCCGGCGTCGACCATGTTGGTATAGGTTCAGATTTCGATGGTGTGCCGGCATTACCCAAGCAGCTAGAAGATGTTAGCACTTATCCAGTAATCACTCAGGGAATGCTTGATCGCGGGTACAGTGAAGAGCAGATTCGCAAAGTTCTGGGTGGCAATATTCTCAGGGTGTTCCGGCAGGTGGAGAATGTGTCCCAAGCCCTTGCAGAGTGATTGCTGAGGCTTCTTTCCTGCGAAATGGGGTGTTTCGCGGTGCATTCTGGTCACCCAGATTGATGCTGATGAGCTATTATGAGCTCGCGTCGGCAACCCAGCCCACTAGTTTTCAACTTTTCTTGACCGGAGTCACACCGCGCCGATGAGTACGACCGTCGATTCAATGCAGGCTGATGCCGAAGAGTTCCGTGATCGTTATAACGCTGTTCGCGAGATGATCGGGCGTGTGATCGTTGGTCACGATGAGATTGTTCACGGAGTTTTGACCGCCGTTTTGTGTGGTGGTCACTGCCTGCTTGAAGGCGTGCCAGGATTGGGTAAGACCATGTTGGTCCGCACGCTTTCTCGGGTGCTAGACCTTGATTTCAATCGAATCCAGTTTACCCCGGACCTGATGCCGGCCGATATTCTGGGGACGAATATGATCGTGGAGGATGAAGACGGACGCCGCCGGTTTGAGTTTCAACGCGGGCCGATTTTCACCCAGATCTTGCTGGCAGATGAAATCAACCGTGCGACACCCAAGACCCAGTCAGCGATGCTGGAAACGATGCAGGAGGGAACCGTCACTGCCGGTGGGACCCGCTTCGAATTATCGAAGCCGTTTTTCGTGTTGGCCACCCAGAACCCAATCGAACAAGAAGGTACCTATCCTCTGCCGGAAGCTCAGTTGGATCGATTCCTTTTTAAGCTTGTCGTTGGTTACAGTAGTCGGGAAGATTTGAACACGATCGTCGACCGGACCACGCGCGGGGAGCATATCGAACTTGAAAGAGTCATGGATGGTCCTGAGTTAATCAAATGGCAAGAAATGGTTAGGCAAGTTATCTTGGCGCCCCACGTTCAAGATTATTTGGTTCGCTTGAACTTGGCGACTCATCCCGATGGGCCTCATTCTGTCGATGCGACGAACAATTATGTGCGTTGGGGAGCGAGTCCTCGTGGCGCGCAAACGATCGCTTTGGCTTCGAAAGTTCGGGCGTTACTTGACGGTCGTTATAACGTCAGTTTTGAGGACATTCGGCGAGTCTTTCTGCCAGCGATGCGGCATCGTGTCTTGTTGAACTTCGAGGCTCAGGCAGAGGGAATGGAACCTGATCAAGTTCTGCTAGACATCCTTGAGAAAGTTCCCGAAAAGAGCGAATAGGCGAAACGTCTGGGACACCGTCTGGAATCGCTGCTGTTGCCAACACTCTCAAGGTTGGCCTGTTCAAACCGGTAGAAGCAGGGTTCGCATCGAGCCTCGCTTTTCTCGTCGTGTAAAGCCGCGAGCGTTGCGCGTGAAATCAACTGCCAGGCTCCGCGTTGCCCTCTTCTGCTGCTTTGGGGCCGCGCGCCTTTCAGGCGGCATGCGGGCCGTCACGCTGCATTCGCCCTCATCCTGCCGGCTGGTTCAAGCTAAGAGAAAACTTGGCTGGCAGCGATTTCATTCAGCTTTTGCTAAGCGACTTATCTTCGCCTTTTCGGATCCAAGTTCGCATCGAGTTGCTGCTGGGAAACTGAAGATTGCACACCCGATGCTGGAACTTCCGCTTGGGCGATCCAGAGGAGCCCGTTGAGAACAACTTTCCGGAAATTTTCGTTGCCCCAGTTGTCGTGGAAATGTCCACCGGTGAATCCGTAGCCGCGACCACTATCGGGGCGTTCGACCGCCCACATCATCGCTTCGGCGCGACCTTTTGATGCCTGGATATGTGGGTAGGGCCCCTTCGGATAAACGTAGGGTCCGTTGCGTACAGCATCGGAGGGTGCTGCCACCAGAATCGGAGTGAAATTCAAGCCATCGATGGTTGCTGGTTCGTTGCCACTGACGTCAGCTACAAAACGCATATTGAAGTACCACTCATCTTTGATTTGAAAAGGCTTGACCCCGCGTGTGATCGGGTGCTTCGGGAATGTCTGAAAACTCGGTTCCCAGATCGGATTGCACGAATGCATGTTCTCGTAGTGTCCTCCGATCCAACGTTTGAATTGATCACCAGCTTGGTCAGCAACTACTTCGACTCCGAAATGCATGAAGCCAAGTCCGACGCCCTGCTTGGCCCACTCATCGACTACTGTGAGTCGTCGGCCGTTCTCTTGAACGATTTCGTGTCGTTTACCGCCATCCATGAAAAATACGACGGCATCTGCATCTTTAAAAATTGATTCATCCTCGGGCCAGCCATTGAGCACAAAGTGTGGCTCGACATCGGGAACCCCTTCCAAGCACTTGGCCAGCAGTTGAACACCGGCATTGAATTCATGCATGCGAGGTGGATGAGACGGTTTTCCAGCGACCAATACAATCTTGGTCGTCTCACCATGGCTGGACGTACCACCCCAAATCATGAGTAGGGCAACAACCAATATCGAACGGCAATTCATAGTTTTATCTCATTCAGTCAGCTGGCCATTGATCCGCAGCGGTTCGGATCACGTTCTTAACAACACCTAACTCAAGTTTAGTCATCGAGCGTCATGCCCGCCATTTGTCACTGCCAAGGGGTTGGTTCTCGCTGATCCGTGGGTGTCTGTACCTCGGATTTGAATGGGGGTAGGAGTGTGGATTCGCCGCCAGTACTTCTTGTGGGTTGCCAGTTCACGAATTCGTTGCGAACAAATCGGCAAGCCATTGTCTCAAGCTGAGTTGTTTCTGGTCATCTGACGTGCGACTTGCCACTGCTATTTGAGCGTGTAACGGGCGATCTTGGGTATGGGATGGGTCATGCCGACGGCGATGGATTTGGTTCGAACACGAAGCTCGGAGTACAGTTCAAAATCTTTTTAATGGCCTCCAAGGTCGATGTGTCTTGTTCCGAGACGCAAAGCATCGGCATGGTCGCTTCTTGGGGACCCAGCAAAATTGCGCGGTACCCAATTCGCCGCAGAATATCAGCACATTCGAAGGCAGCGCGAATGCCGTGAACTTCGATGAAGAGTCGCACCGGCGAGTTTGATAACATTTTCATTCCCCCTCGCAGGATTGCCGCTTCGGCGCCCTCGGCGTCCATCTTGATGAAGTCAGGTTTGAGGTCTAACAGATCATCGAGTGTTGTTGACGGTACTGAGATTGTTTCGAAGGTGGGATATTGCTCGGCGGCGGCTTCCGAGGCGACACCCCCACAAGAATCGAGGTACCCCATCGAGTCAAAGTTACCACTCGGCGCATACCGCAGCGTCATGGTCGTTGCGACATCGGCGACAGCTTGTTGGTGAAGCGTCACATGCGACAAGCTGGAGCGGGCAGCTGATTCAGCGATTCGCGTCGCATGTGAGGGAACTGGCTCGAACGTTTCGACTCGACCATCACGTGCTAGGCTCGCAAGGACCAGCGTGAAATAGCCATAGTGACCTCCAATATCAAAGCATACCGAGTCTCGTGAGATCAGCGCTTCCATGATCTCAGTGCAGAGGGGCTCGTATTTTCCGGGAACAATCGAGTCGACAAACCCTGAGGGAGCAGGTAGCAGGATTTGGCATCCCTTCGCTGGTCCACCCGAGATCGTGTGCCAGTCGACAACCACCTTATCGGGTGTTGGCTCGAGGAAATCCCTGGCGATGGTGACAATCGGTTTGCCAATTTTTCTGATCGCGTTTTTGATTCCGTTCACTTCTTTCGTTCCGGCTTCATGTTGTAGGTGGGACGATGTAAGTCATTTCGCGTTGCTTCAGGGTCGTTCAAGTATCGACGACTGTTTGTGCCTGGGCAACTGACGGTTTGTTTTGTTGAGCGTGTTCGTCCGGCGGCGCTTCCTTGGTCAACGACCACCGTAGTGTTTCCACCACACTCTCGCCTCGTCGGTTGTCCAGGTGTGTTTCACCCGCAGTTGATCAATTGCCCGCGAGAGTTCTAGAATCGAATCGAACCGCTCCTCGGCTTGCTTGGCCATGCATTTCAAGACCAAGTCATTGATTTCTGCTGATATTTCTTCATTGCGGTGAATGCCGATGCTGATAGGTTGTTCGCTCAGGATCAGAGCAAAAAGGGATTCGGGGTCGCACTCGATGAAAGGTGATCGGCCGCATAGCAGATAGTAAGCGACACAACCCACCGAGTAGATGTCGGAACGTGGGTCCATCGCATTAGGGTCGCGAAAACGCTCGGGTGCCATATACATCGGCGTGCCGGACCAGAGCGTTTCAGAAGTCTGATAGACACCCGATATAGGCTGCAATGGTTTTGCCAATCCATAATCAAAAACGACAGCCCAGTCACCGACCGAAGCGTCGAGTGACAGCATTACATTTTGTGGTTTGATGTCACGATGAAGCAATTGCATCTGATGCGCTTCGACTAATGCATCACACATCTGGCTGATGATGCAGAGCGTTCGGCCGATTGGCTGGCAGCCGCTGCGGGCGACGACTTGCTGAAGCGTCAAGCCTTTCAGAAGTTCCATTACGCAGTAAGCCTCGCCGACGTCAGATTGTCCATAATCATAAATCATGACGCTGTGCGGATTACTGAGTGAAGCGGCCAAGCGAGCTTCACGATCAAATCGAAGTTGATCTTCTTTTTGTCGCCGACCGCCGCTGAGTATCTTCAAGGCAGCGTCACGACCCAATTGTCGATGACGTGCGCGGTAAACAACTCCCATTCCGCCACTGCCCAATTCCTCTAGGATTTCATAACGGCTAAGCGGGTGAACCGCAGCTTGCTTCGCGGTCGAGGTCGAAGCGATTCGGGTTGCTGCGATGAATGCGGTTAAGGACAGCAGGCTGCCCAGCACGATAAATCCGATGCGAACAATTCGCACAGGCGCAAATACAACCTTCGCATCATGTTCAATGACTACTCCAAGTTCCCATTCCGGGTGCCAACGCCAAGCACCAACGACACCAGTTCCTGCATAATTCTTGTAGGGGACAACACGAACGTTTGATGCACCGTTGGTTGCTTCGGCCACCGCAACAGTCAGTGGCCTCGTAGAGCGTTGCAGTGCGTTGGCGCTGGCGGTGTCAAGTTCTAACCCTGGGTCTGCGACGCGAAGATTTGCCGCGACTTCATTCTGTCCGACATCGAGTTGTCTCTTCGCAGCCATTGCCATCGCACGCGGGCTGTCGGTGATCATCACGCCTTCCTGATTGACTGCGTAGACGTCGACATCCCCTGCAAGCGAGACATTCATGAAGACACGATTGAACTCGTTGTAGATATTGATTCCGCTAACTTGTAACCCAGCGATGACACGGCCGTCCGGTCCATTGATCGGAACAATGATTGCCATTGTCGGATTCGCGTTTTTAGCGAGCTTTACCGGTCCGATCAGGACGGTTTCTCCAGCCATGACGCGGGTTAAATTCGCAGCGTTGGTAGGTGCGACAGGTTGGCCTAATTTGCTTCCGGTTGCTACCTCGTTGCGGTCCGCTTGGGAGGTTGCAATGGTCCGATAAGACTCATTCCAGACCACAAATTCGACACTGTCGAATCCAGAAAGTTGCTGCAGCTGAGCCAGTATTTGCTGGGAGGGCTGGGCCAGTTCTAATACACTTGGATCTGGCTTTGACCGAGAAGATTCGACCAACTGCTGGATCGGGGATTGGATCCCAGGTTGTCTTGCCCAGGACTGAACTAATTTCGATTTGTCAGAGAGAAACTGCTGGGATGCGAGAGCGACGCTGTCAGCGATTCCTTGTAGCTCGTTCCGAACCGAGCGATTCATGGTTGATTCGACCTGTGAGTACGTCCACCAACCGACCAATGCAGTCGGAAGCAAAGCGGCGAGCCATAGCCATCCGGATGTTCGTCGTCGACTTTGTCTCGCCAATTTTTCCCACAGTGCCGCACTGGGAGATTTTTGTGCGGGAGTAAATGATTCGGTGTCTCGTGGCGCGGCGTGAGTGCGTTGTGCCTTGTGCAAGGTAACTTGGGATGTCTGCTTGTTTGGTCGGACGCTGTGCGTCGGTTCTACCTCACCACCGTGTGTTGTCTTTTGCCGAGTTGAAGGGGGTGCCGTTTTGTTGTCGGTACTGGAGTCATTTTCCAATGACCGCTGCGATGTGAACCGTGCTGCTGCCGGGGGCACCTCCATTTCTCGGCGTCCCTCAAGCCTCGCTGATTCGGGGTCATGCTCGTTTAGCAATGACAGTACTTCTTGCAGCAACTCTGCATCTTCGCCCGTCTCAACCTTTAGATAGCTTATTTGGTCAGCTGGTGGCATTTCCTCGACGGCAAGAAACAACTCGCGGACGCGTGCGTATCGCGATGCATCCATTGATCAGTTGCCTTCGGACGGTTTCGTTGGCTGATGACTCGCGGCATCTTCTCCATCGATTTCGTTATTTCGCAATTCGCGTCGCATCCATGCTCTTGCCATCGCCCACTCCTTTTCGACTGTTCGAAGGCCGAGTCCCATCTCGGTGGCGATTTCACCCATTGTCATGCCACCGAAGAATCGCAGTTCAACAATCTTTTCCTGTCGTGGGTTGAGCTCGGCAAGGGTGGTGAGCAGATCGTCGAGTGCCATCACGTCTTCGTCGCGACTGAGCTGAAATGTCACCTCGTCAGTGAGTTGTCGCCGTTCCCAGCCTCCACCACGCTTAAGTGAACGCGTCTTGCGGGCATGGTCGACCAAGATGCGACGCATGACGGTCGCCCCGATCGCGAAGAAATGCGTTTTCCCTTGCCAGTTGATCTGCGACTGATCAACCATTCGCATGTACGCTTGATGGACCAGCGACGATGAACTGAGGCGATTTCGCATCGGTTCATTTTGTAGAAACCGCCCGGCTAATCGACACAAGTCGTCGTACATCAGGGTAAAAAGTTGATCGGTATCCTTCGCCTTCCCGGTTGTGCTGCTGCTCAGTAGATCAGTAATCGAAGTCATAATGTCGCAACCCGGAAAGGGAAAATAGCCGGCGATTCTGCTGGCCGGACAGCATGAGAGCAAGAAACCCACCCTCTTAGGATACCTCACAACCCTTCTTGGATCGATTCAGCTCGCGGCAAAAGTGTCGTCTGTTTGCCCCTGGGCATCGAGACTGGCTGTTCGCACCGTGGCCGCGTGAATTTCGACGATTTGCGATGGTTCTGCCGCGTAGCCACCGGCCATCGCGATCGCCACAGCGATCCCTTGAGAGCGGCACCAGTCTACGACCTGCTGATCTCTCTTTTGAAGGCCTTGCATCGTAAGTGATAGTCTTCCCAGGCGATCCTGAGCAAAGGGGTCGGCACCAGCAAGGTAGATGGCGAGTTGGAAGGGGCCGTTTTCACTGACTTGATCGAGTGCGTTCGCGAGAGCCCGCAAGTAAGCCGAGTCATTCGTTCCGTCTGGTAAAGCGATATCGAGGTCGCCATCCGTTTTTCGCAATGGAAAATTCTTGACGCCATGAATTGACAGGGTGAACGTCGATGAGTCGCCGCGCAAAATTTGGGCGGTTCCGTTACCTTGGTGGACATCTAAGTCGATGACACAAGCGCGTTTGATCTGACCCTCGTGTTGCATGGTTCGGATGGCAACCGCCGCATCATTGAACACGCAGTAACCCTCACCAGCGTCGGTCATAGCATGGTGAGTCCCACCCGCGAGATTAACCGCGATGCCACTATCCAAGGCGGCGCGGCTCGCCGCTATCGTCGCGCCGGTACTGCGTCGTGAACGTTCAACCAGTTTCAAGGACCATGGAAATCCGATGCGGCGGACTTCAGCGGGTGTCAGCGTTCCCTGTTTAACCGCTTCCAAGTAACGGGCGGTATGACATCGTAATAGTTGGGAATCCGTTGCCGCTGGTGGAACGAGCAGTGTGTCTTGGAGATGGTCGTCGCTGCGAACAATCCGTTCGCGTAGCAAACGGTACTTTGACATCGGAAAGCGATGCTTCGGCGGCAGCGGTAATTCAAAGTGATCGGTGTAGTAGATTCGCATCGTGCGCTGCCAACGTAATTTATGCGTCTGCTAAGTGATGGATGAAAGCCGGGTAGTCAGGACCGACATTGGTTTGGCCTGGGGCGAGGTGTGTCTGCAGTGAATCGGCCTTTCAGTCCATTTTAAGTGGCTTTCAATGCTTCAGCCTTCAACACCACTTGGTTTCAGGGAGTCGGCAAAAACCATCCCCGCATACTTTGCCAACCTTTTTCGATCAACCGACCAGTCAGCATCTCTTCTGTCCAAGTTTCGCGATCCTCCGCGAAGTTTTCCCACACCCCTTCCAGATAGGGTGCCGAGGCATCTGCCAGGGTTGCGTACAAACCGTGGTCAGAAATCTCTACCAACGCATCGCTGTAGTGAGCGATAATATGCTCATCAAACAAGTTGCCAGCGACATCGAGCGTCGACAGCGCGCCGCGACTCGTGAGCGTGATTCGATTCAATGCGAACATTGTCATCGTGGTGCTGATATCCCAAAGGCCAACATCAGCAGTGGTCGCTGCACGTTCCATCTCGCCCCAGATGCGCTGGACCTCTGCTTGCGGCAGTAAACTCGTAGGTTCGGCTTTGCTTAGTTCGTCGCTGAGGCGTGCGATGGTGTCGGTCAATCCCGAGATGCTGATCGGGGGAGTGTCCATCGCCTCTACCGCTTTGCCGGTGGTGGACTCTAACGCATCGACTAGGTCTGACACGTGATCGATACTCGATTCAGCATCGATGATGCCTTCACTTTTTAACTCTTCACTGAGTTTTCTCAGGTAGTGACTCGATCCGTAGGCAAGATCGTTAAATATGGCAAGCACAGTCATGGGTGACAGGTGGAGCGTGGCGGTTCCCGCAACGTCTAAAAGTCCACCGACGGCTTTCCTCGCTAGTTTTGTTTCCTCGTCAGGTGCTGCCGGTGTTTCACCTTGAACGCCACCAACATCTTTCACCATCATGTCGAGTGCTTGTTGCACAAAGACGGTGTAGCTGCGTGATGACCGAAAAGCGGCCGGGATTAACCTGGCGGCCGTTTCGTTGACGAATCCGCCGACAACTAGTGAAGCACTTCGGGCGGTACGCTCTGGCAGGGAGAGACCATAAAGTAGCGTGCCAGTCAGCGTCCCTGCAGATTCATTTGAATCTTCTTTTGATTCCTCAGACATCTAACTTCCCTGCTGTGAGCGGAATATGAAGATGCTATTGGATTGCTTCAATCGCCACAGTCGTGACTGTTGAATCGTCCACGATTCGTCCTAGCACCAATGCTTTTGTTCCTGACGGCAACTGGGAACCTTGCATCAAGTTCAGGCTTGAGCCGTTGCTGAGCAGCAAAGTGGTTTTGCCGTCGTTTTGGTTGATATTACCGACAACCGCGAGTCCGTCAAATTGACGGCGGCCATGTTGAATCCATTGCAGACCTGCATTCTCAATTTCACTAATCGCGGATGAGGTTGCAATCGTGTTGGCCAATTCGCCTATGTCTTTGGTAGGAGTGGCCGGGTCGTTGCAAACCTCAGCGACTTTCAAATAGGTGTCACGAGTCAAGATGAGGCGGTTCTGCTTTTCTCCCTCAAACGCCGATAGCCGATTGACTAAGTTGATGGCAGTCATGATCGGTTGAACAATCGTTGCTGACTCGGGCGAATCACTTGGTGTGACCGCATCTCGCGATTCATTCGCAACTGATTCCGCCGCGGCCAATTCAGGAGTTGGAAGCTCTGGCTCAGTCTTTAACTCTGAATCGCTGGGATTGGCGGCGGTCAAGTTAGCAGCGGCTTCGTTGCTCGTTGGGCCTGGGGCGGGTGTCTCAGTTGGGATCTCTAAGGTCGTAGTGGAGATTTCGGATTCGGTTTCAGTGGTGATCTCTTCTTCGATAGGGATCTCGTCGACTGCCTCCGCGAGCTGCACATCGACGGAAAGGTCGGTGGAAAGTTCGGTCGCATCGAATCCCGATGGAGAGTTCAACGCAGGACTTGTGAGTAAATTGACGGCTGCCGCTAAATTGTTCGAATGGAAAGATGCAGCGTCCGGTGTTTCTGGATCGTCGATTCGCAGCGGATCAGATACCAAGTTTGACTCTGGCGATTCCAGATTGAGAGCGACGCTCGGTTCCGTTGGCGTTCGAGATGTATCCTCAGCGAGATTCAGGTTCGCAGTTGGGCTTCCTGGTTCAAGCGATTCGATCTCGATCGTCTCAGTCGTATTTGGATCTGTTTCGTCCGAAGCTGTGAAGGTGGAGGATGGCGGCCGTTCAGTTGGCGATATTTGATCCGTCGCTGTCTTGGTCGCAAGTTGGGCATCAAGCTCAGCGGATCTCGGATTGAAGTCTCTATCGGCATCGAAAGCTGGATTGAGCAGTGTGATGGCATCTAGCGTAGAAGTTGGCTTGGTTTGGATCGCTGATGTAGGAGTGCTCGCCGTGTTCGATTCGCGAATGTCATTCACCGAGGTCTCGTCTTCGAGATCAGAGGCGGAATCTTTTTTTCCAGCAGGTGTCGGTTCCGAAGTCGTTTCGCTGGTGGCAGTATCTGACCGTTGCGTTGGTTGATCAGCATCAAGGATGCTTTGCAACGCCGCATCGCTCGGTTCGGAGGTCGCCTCCAATTGCTCGGACCCCATCAACGATTGACCGAAGGGTCGATCGTATGATCGCTCGCCGAGGTTTCCCATGGGGGCTGCAATCACACCTGATCCAGAGTCTTGACTGCCACCATCGAACGGCCAGAAACCCCAGTCCGGTGTTTTGCCCATCAGCATCAAGATACCACCGGCGATTGGTAGAGCAGCAAGTCCACCAAGCACGACGCCAATGGCGGTGCGGATCCCTGAACTTTTTTTCCGTTGGCGACCCGGAGCCCGCATCAAAATTGGTTCTTGACCCCCGGTTCCGATCTCATCTGAACCTGGCAAGGGATCGGTACCGCGAATACCCCACTGCTCGCCACCGAGATATTCAGTGTTAGCTTCGCGGTCATCAATCGACAAATCGGCCCACGGTTCGGAAGCGGTTTCAACACCTGACCCGGTATCTTCACCATTGCTCTGGTGGAATCCCTGTTCTACTTGGGGTGGGGAAGATGCGAGTTCGATCGGGCTGCCGTCGGCGCTGACTACTCCCAAAACCGGTGGCAGGTGTTCAATGACCTCGGATAAAGCGAATTGTTCTTGGCACCATGGACAAACGGCCTGAGCATCCTCTGGCAGCGAGCCGTTGGGGATACGAAAGGTCTCTTGGCATCTTGGGCACGGGGTGACAATCATCGGCACTCTCAATTCGGCTGGGACGAGTACGAAATTGTACCTCACATTTGGACGCTTTAGCAGATCGCTGTCATCTCCCTATTCTCTTGGCAAATCATACAACCGGCCAAGTTTTTCCGTCAAATACGCTGTCAGTGGTTCCGCCGATAGCGGGGCTCCACAGGCACGTTGGACTAGTTCATTGCCGCTGTAGCATCGGCCGTGGAAGTGAATTCTTTGATGCAACCAATCGAGCAGAGGCCGAAACTCACCGCGAGCAAGCAATTCGTCGAGGTCTCCAATTTGCTCGGTAGCGGTCTCAAAAAGCTGGGCGGCGGCCAGGTTGCCAAGGGTATAAGTCGGAAAATAGCCGAATAGCCCAGCACTCCAGTGGACATCTTGCAAGACACCATCAGCATCCGAGTCGGGGCGAATTCCCAAATCACTTTCGTATCGCGCGTTCCACGCTTCTGGCAGGTCGTCAACTTGGAGCGTTCCTCCGATTAACTCTCGTTCCAGATCAAACCGGATCAGGATGTGCAGATTGTAGGTTGCTTCGTCCGCTTCGACGCGAATCAGGCTGGGGCGAACCGCGTTGATCGCAAAGTAAAACGTATCGAGTCCGACTTCATCCAGTTGGGGTGAAAAAGTCTGTTGTGTATCTCGGTACAGCCACTGCCAAAATGCCTGACTGCGGCCCACTTGGTTTTCCCAAAGTCTCGACTGTGATTCGTGAATGCCAAGTGAGGCATAGGAACCAGGCGGTAGGCCAAACCAATCTGTCCGCAAGCCTTGTTCGTAGGTGCCATGCCCTGCTTCGTGGAGCGTGCCGAACAGCCCAGACGAAAGAACGTGTGGATCATACCGCGTCAAGATTCGACAATCGTGTGGTCCAAGCGTTGTGCAAAAAGGATGAGAGGTTTCGTCGAGTCGTCCGCGGTCAAAGTCGAACCCAATAGACTCGGCAATGCGATGGCTGAAATCGCGTTGGTCTTGCACCGGGAAAACCCCCTCGATCGCTTTCAGATTGGGCTGTTTTTCCGATTGAGTGACTTGTTCGATCAACTTCACTAGAGGCCGCCGGACACGCTCGAAGACTTCTTGCAAATCTTCGACACTCGCATTCGGTTCGTATTCATCCATCAGGGCTTCGTAGGCGGACCGATCCGTGCCTTCGGATAGACGCTTGCCGGCCTCGCGTTTCAAATCTAGTATTTCGCTCAGCGCGTTACGAAATAAGTTGAAGTCATCTGCTCTCCGCGCTTCGTCCCAGATTTGTTGCCCGCGAACAGTCGCCTCGGCTGTCCTCTGCACCAATTCGTTCGGCAATTTGCGGTCGCGATCCCAATCGCGATGCAAACATTCGATGGTTGCGCGAATGTCGCTATGTGGATCGTGGTCTGTGGCATGTTCCATCAGCCAGGTCAGGTCGTCGCCGTAGGCAGTGTCTGTCCGAATGCTATGGACGATCGACCGGAGTGAAGCGACTTGAATGGCCCGATATTCACCAGCTGCATGCGGCAAGCCGGTGCGTTCGTCCCATTCGAGCGTATCGGCGGCAGTTTGTAGCCGCATGGATTCTCGTGCGCGCTGACAGACAGAATCAAACCGAGATTGGAAATCGGGCATGGTAACACTTGTCCTGGGGATTCATGATCACTGCTAGATCATTGCTCCCGCGAGGACTCGCGCAAAGATGACGTCCGCTGGAATCGGCTCTCGGAACCCAACCGGCCTCAAGAAATCAGCAAGTCGTTTCCATTCGATTCGCCTTCTTCCCATTCGCGACGCACCTCACGCAAGCCGTAAGCACACATCTCGAATTGATCGCTTAGTGATTGCAGCACATCGCTTGATGGTCGATCGTGGCCACCTTCGATTTCGGCGGCGATTGCATACGCACGCTTGCCTTGACGGCAATAATCCAGAAATCCATCTTTGGTTTCATGGGGACGCATGCGGCGGAGACTTTCAGGATACATCCCCGACCAGAAAAGCGTGAAGTCGCCGATGTGGCGATGAACTTCTCTGCGAGCCAAGCCGATTCTATTTTCCGCCTCGCAGAGCATTTGGAAAATCTCGGTCGCTGGTCGTCCATCCGAATGGCGAACTTTGTGCAGCGAATCGAATCTCACGAATCTCAGCATCATATCGCTGAGATAGTCGACTAGCTGGACGTCTACCACTCCCAGTTTTGACTGGAAAATGCACTCATTCAAACCGCTGAAGAAGCGTTCGATGGTCGATCGCTTCGCCACCTCGTTTGGAGTCTTGTCAGGCTCCATGATTAGCCTCCTAAGTTCTCCCTCTCATAGATCGTTCCAGCACGAATTGCATCGTGTGGAATTCCATCATGATTCAGGTCGAAGATCCGGGTCAAGTGAAATTACCGGAGAAACTACCCCTCACCCCTTTATTGTACGTCGAATCTTTCGATGTGGCCGGCAATCCTGCTCGATCTGTTTAACTATGCTACGTAGGGTCGCCACGCGTTAAGAATATGCCAGCTGCGGATTGGGTTTCCCCGTTGCACGTTCTCTCCCCACTTTCGGAAAAGCAAGCCAGTGTTGAGAAGCTTCATATCTTCGGTTTTGCCGCTGTTGCTGATTTTGGTCACCGGTTTAGCGGTCGCCCAGAGTCCAACAGCAGCCGACCCCATCGTTGGACTTCGTGATCGTCGACCAACTGCTCACGCATTGGTTGGGGCCGATGTGGTCACGCAGCCCGGTTCACTGATTCGAAATGCGACCATTCTCATCGAAGGTGGGGCGATTCTCGCTGTCTCGAAGGACTTGAACGTTCCAGCGGGATTTCAGGTGATCGATTGTCAAGGCAAACGAGTTTACGCGGGGTTGATCGATGCTTTTAGCGAACTGAATGTGCCACTCGCTGATGAGCAGCCGGGCTATTGGAACAGTAACGTGATGCCTCAGCGGAACGTCTCGGTAGCAGCAGCAAAAAACCCGATTGATCAAGCCGCAAAGTTGCGATCGCAGGGGATCACATCGCGGCTGGTTGCCCCACAAGGTGGAATCATCAAGGGAACCAGTTGCGTGGTGCAGTTGGGATCGGATCCGGGACAACGACTACTGAGTGCCAAGTCTTGGCATCACTTACAATTAACGGTTCCGAGGACCGGATCACGCCCGAGATATCCAAACTCTCCGATGGGGGCCACTGCCCTGCTCCGTCAATCTCTGTATGACGCACAGTGGTACAGTCGGGCTTGGACAGCCTATCGGTCTCAGCCGACTCTGCCGCGTCCCGAGAGCAATCGGGCTCTGCAAGTACTCGTAGATGCAATTGATGTCGATACGTTCGTGATTGATGCTCAGAACGAGCGGATGGCAATTCGAGCGGGTAAGGTCGCCGATGAATTCTCGTTGAAATGGATTCTCCGCGGATCGGGCCGAGAGTATCGTCAGCTTGCCGAAATCGCGGCGATGAATCGAGCAGTTCTCGTTCCCGTCAATTTCCCAGAGGCCCCCAAAGTTCAATCGGCGGAAGCAGCGCGAAGCACTTCGCTTCAAGATCTGTTGCACTGGGATTTGGCTCCACAGAATCCGGCGCGGCTTCATGAGGCCGGCCTCACCATTTGTCTGACGACCGATGGACTGGACGACCCGGGTAAGTTTCTCGCGAAGGTGCGTGTTGCCGTTCAGCGGGGTCTGGATGCTGATGCAGCACTGGCAGCGGTGACCACTAGTCCGGCGATGTTGCTTGGCCTCGATTCACAAGTTGGTCGGGTGCGACGAGGCATGCTTGCCAGCTTGGTGATCTGTGATGGAGACCTTTGGGATTCAAAAACAAAGGTGAAGGAGTGTTGGGTTGCCGGCGAAAGATTTGTTGTGTCGCCGGATAAGCAGGCAGACGACTCGTTGGCTGGTCAATGGAAAACAACCCTGCGTGCGGACAAAGTTGAAACGGAACTGACGCTTGAACTCAACCAAGCAGACGGCAGGATGTCTGGACAGGTCGAAGTTGTCGAGGCAAAGCGAGGCCGAGGTAAGAAAGAGACCGAATCCACCCCCAAGACCGCCAAACTCGGAAATGTCGTCCGCGGGCGAGATCGGCTGACGGCAATGTTGGATCTGAAAGAGATCTCGCCTGAGCTACCGCCTGGGCAGTCGCAATTGACGATCCTTACCGTCGATGCGGCTTCTGCAGCGATTGAGGTGTTTGCATCATTGCGCTTGCCTGACGGAAAATTGCTTGATTTGCGGATGCAGCGGCAAACAACGGCCGCCACAGAAACAGCAGTCAGTGTCGACGCCGAGCCAGATGAATCGAAAGAAGATGGGCAGTCAGATGAAGCAGAGAAGGATCAATCCGAGCCACAGAGCATTGCCGAAGTCGATGTAAATCCAAGCACCCCAACACTGATCCCGCTAGGCGCATACGGGCTGACCGAGCGTGTGAGTGATCAGCCCACCGTTTTGTTTCGTGGCGCAACCGTGTGGACCTGTGACCAGCAGGGAAAGCTTGAAGAAGCGGACGTGCTGGTTCGGGATGGGAAAATTGTTGCCGTTGCCCCCTCGATTGAAGCACCGAAAGGGTGCCAGGTGATCGATGTTTATGGCAAACACATCACGCCAGGTTTGATCGATTGTCACTCCCACATGGGAACCGATGGCGGTGTCAACGAATCGGGCCAGGCGGTCACGGCTGAAGTTCGAATTGGAGATTTCATCGATAACACTGATATCCAGATCTTTCGGCAACTTGCTGGTGGTTTGACGACCTCCAATATCCTGCACGGGTCTGCCAATCCGATCGGTGGGCAGAATCAGGTCGTCAAGCTCCGTTGGGGCGAGACGATGGACGGATTGCGAATGCGAGAGGCTCCAGCGGGAATCAAATTCGCCTTGGGTGAAAATGTGAAACGGTCCCAGAGTCGTTATCCAAATACCCGCATGGGCGTGGAGCAAGTCATTCGCGATCAACTGCTCGCGGCTCGTGAGTATCAGACGCACTGGCGAAACTGGGAACAAGGCTCGCGTGATCGACTTCCACCTCGTGTTGATCTGCAGTTGCAGGCATTGGCGGAAGTACAACGTGGCGAACGTTGGATTCATTGTCACAGTTATCGCCAAGACGAGATCGTAGCGACCTTGTCAGTTCTGGAAGAGTTCGGCGTCCAGATCGGCACCCTGCAGCACATCCTGGAGGGCTACAAAATTGCTGACCGGATGGCCAAACATGGTGCGATGGCGTCCGCGTTCTCCGATTGGTGGGCATACAAATTCGAAGTTTATGACGCTATTCCCTACAACGGAGCGGTGATGCATGACCAGGGTATTGTTGTTTCTTTCAACAGCGACGACCGTGAATTGGCTCGACACCTGAACACAGAAGCCGCCAAGGCTACCAAGTACGGAGCTGTACCAGAGGAAGAGGCGTTGAAGTTCGTGACGCTTAATCCCGCCAAGCAATTACGAATCGATCAGTACGTTGGGTCGTTAGCCCCTGGCAAGCACGCGGACCTCGTCATTTGGAGCGGGCGTCCACTGTCGACTTTGACGCGGTGCGAGCAAACGTGGATCGACGGTAAAAAATATTTTGATTTAGAGAAAGAGCGGCAGCTGCGAGACCGTGATGCGGATTTGAAAGCCAGGTTGATTCAAAAGGTCCTCAATGGTGGCCCACCGACTGGCAAGCCAAAAAGAGACAAGGTTGCCGAGGAGGACCGCTGGGATCGATTTGACGCCTTCTGCACTGCTCACGGATCTGGTCAGGCAGGAAAAAAACAACTGGAAACTAGCAAAAAGGAGGCAAAGTAATGAGATTAGTCACGAGCCTACTTGGTCTTTTTACTGTCAGCATCGCGGTTGCGCACGATCAAATTCCCGGCGCTCCACAAACAGTGCCGATCGTCATCGAGGGAGGGACGATTCACATCATCGATGGTCCTGATATCGAAAATGGGCAGGTGTTGTTTGAGAATGGAAAAATCACTGCCGTCGGGAAGCGTCTTCAGCTTCCTGACCGCACGCTCCAAGTGAATGCCAGCGGGAAGCACGTCTATCCCGGCTTGATCGAGTGCATGACCGATATTGGATTACGAGAAATTTCGGCAGTTGATGAAACGGATGACCGTACCGAGTACGGAAACTTCAACCCAAATGCCCGCTCTTGGGTGGCGGTAAATCCTGATAGCGAATTGATTCCTGTTGCACGCGCAGGAGGCGTACTGGTCGGCATGACCGCCCCCCGAGGTCGGTACCTTCGCGGGCAATCCGCTGTGTTGTACCTCGATGGATGGACCGTGAGTGATATGGCGCTTCGAGCTCCAGCTGCATTGTGCGTCGATTGGAGCTATCTCCATCCACGCAGCAGCGATGACAAGAAGCAAGCCGAACAGCGCGCCGCAAAATGGAAAGAGCTCGATGAATTGCTAGAGCAGGCGCGACTGTATCGTGATGCCCGTCACGATCGGCCTGAGCAGACGGAGGTCAATGTACGTCTGGAAAGTTTGCTGCCACTGATCGACGGTCAATTGCCGCTGTTAGCTGCGGCTGATTCGCAATCTGCCATCGAATCAGCTGTTGCCTATGCTCAAACACAAGATCTAAAGCTGATTGTTTACGGTGGCTATGAGGCTGACGCCTGTGCGGCATTACTGAAGCGTTTCAAGGTCCCAGTCATTGTGGCTGGCGTGTATCGGTTGCCTCGTTATCGAGATGACCCCTATGACGCTTCGTACACTCTGCCGGAGCGACTACGACAAGCTGGCGTCTCATTCGCCATCGGTGGATCCGGAACCGTTTCGCCGGGCGGAGCTGCTGCGATGCGTAACTTGCCTTATCACGCTGCCTGTGCTGCGGCGTATGGGTTACCGCATGACGAGGCCCTGCGATCCATCACTTTGTCAGCCGCTGAGATCCTCGGTGTGGAGGATCGCATCGGATCGATCAAGGTTGGGAAAGACGCTTCGTTGATTATCACAGATGGTGACATCTTGGAGACGGAAAGTCATGTGACGGATGCGTATATTCAGGGTCGTGTGGTAGATCTCGGCAGCCGGCACAAAATGCTGTACGAGAAATACCAGCGGAAGTACCGGCAGCGCTAATTGGTTCGGTGGCACCGCCGAAGTCAAGGCAATCTTGCGGATCGGATGTGAGCTCTTTGTGTGGACGATTTGCTCGGGCAACCAGCAAGATGATTCTTGCTGGGGCCTTAGTGGGGAACGACGACCCACGTTAGGAGCATTAAGACCAACGTTGCCAGGAGTGCGAAAACACGTAGCACCCAGCGGTCCGAGAGATAAAGCGAGCGGTCGATTCGCATGCCCCTAGCCCATAAGACGAATGATGATCCAACCATGATTGTTAGAACGTTGATCGTGACCAACAGCAGCGGTCCAATCACCGGCGTGCCCTGGTCGCTTCGCTCAAAATAGCCAAACGCGATTTGTAATCCCGCCGTGGAAATCGGTGGCACTAGGGCTGCCGCAATGGCCGCACCAGCGAGTGCGGATGATAGATGAGTTCGCGTCCGTGCGTAGGATGCAGCCAGTCCACCCACTAGGCCAACACAAAAATCAAGGGGCGATGGTCGGCAGCGGGCCCACATCTCAGAGGTGATGACAGGATCATAAATTAGCCAAAACAACCACCCAAATAAGATGCTTGCGACCAACGCGCCGGTGAAGCCAAGGCTGATGGTCAGCATCGCGTTCTTGAACAGCGGCCGATTTCCTTGGGTAAGCGCCAAGCCTGCTCCCAGAATCGGTGTCATCAATGGAGCGATTAGCATAGCACCGATGATGACAGCGGCTGAATTTTGAAGCAATCCAAAAGCAGCCAGCATGGAAGATGCCGAAATCAATCCGAGGTATTCGAGATTGGGTTGTGATCCGATTTGCAAATCGTTGGATAAATCGACACGATGTTCCCGCGACATCAGTGGCACGATCGATTCGCTCCAAGATCGCAATTTGCCCGCAAATGATTCCATCAATGTGTCGCCGCAGTGAACTAGTGCTACTGCAGGGAGCGTGGTTTGTTTCAACAATGCGATGCCGGTCACATAGTAACGATCTGATTTGGTTGGTCCCGGGACCCCGCACAACAGTAAATCGCCCGGTGCAATTGATTGAGCATTGGCCGCAGTCATCACGGCAGCGGGCAAGTCATTCGATTCCTCGTCGGCATCGAAAATAAGTGAATTGTTGGATGTCTGCCCAAACATTTGTTCCGCAGCAAGATCCGTCAATTGCACACGATCTTTGAAAACGCAAATCAGTCGCCCCGCCGTGGTCGGCTCGGATCCGGAACGGAGCCACATCGTTGGGACCATCGATTCTTTAAACAGTTGTTGTTGGAAATCAGCTTCATCCGGATGAAACAGCATGAACAGCTTTTCGCATTTCACTGATCTCGAATACGATAAAACCGCCCGCACGTCGTTATCGAGGATGGTCGACCGAAACCTCAGGGAGGTGATGGGGAGTTCGGCGACTTTTCGTTTGATGTACTCTGCCAACGTCTTGCGTTCCGAGTCGGCGACCACGATGTGGACCGTTGGGGGTGTTGATGAATGCTCGGACATTCTTCTGCACCATTCGATGCCAACCTGGAACTGTTTTTCATTCGCGACAATGAATACGACGGACATAGGTGGTACCCGGTAAGGCGAAAACTCAAACGTACTCGGCGGAGTTCAATATCGACACGATTTTTGATTTCACAGCTAGCCTAGGCGGCATCCATTGGCGGATGGATTCTGCTTTCTCAAATTTCACAGTCGCCAGTAATGAAATCGCATCGGCATGGTATAGCAGGTTGGGTTGTTGTGTGGGCCGGTGTTGGAGCCTCTGTGATGCTTCATCACCAGTGGACGTCGAGGAGCCTGGTTTATCGCGGTAGCGTGCCCTTCAGCGTGTAAGGAGAGTTTCGGTTGCGGCCGAGTCGATCTGTCGGGCGATTCAAGGATGCTGCATGCCATCTCGTCGATCGCTGTTTTATCATCGCAGGAACAAATCGCTCGGTGCCGCGCAACAAGGGTTGCTCAATTGTTCAATCGCCACGTCATCGCAAAGATGATCAGTGCTAAGGCGACAAGATCAGCATGCTGGATTTGGTGACTTGTAGCGGTGCGGCGAAGATGATCGAGCAAACGCCCAGTCGGGCAGCCAAATCGGCAATAGGCCATTGGGACAAAGGCTGCGATAAGGAGCGTTGTGAAGGCTAGTCCGATCGTGGCCCATCCTGCGAGTCGGAATAAATAGGCATGAAACGGCTCCCAGGTAGACAGGTCAAGGCTGGGGACGATCACCAACGCCAAGTAGGCTGCCACGAGTGTGATGCCTGGTAGATGGTGCATCGAACGTGTGAGCCATGCGGGCAGTTGAATTCGATGTTTGGACTTCGGTGTGGGGCGGAGTAATTGTTGAATTGCGCCGTGTGGACAAAGATGGTTGCAGTATGGATTGAGCTTGCTGATTGGCGGTGTAAACAGACTCACTGCAGCAAGCGTTGCCAAAGCCGGTGCCAGTTGCCAGGCGATTCCTTCGGCTGACCAACCTGCCACCAAGGCCAGCGAGATCAGATTGCCAGACCAGAGCCCGATGACGACGACGACGATCGACAACCAACAGCGTCGTAGGTTGCCGTGATGAAATCGTTTAAATCGACTGAGTGTTGTCAAAAGTAGGAGCAGCGTGATCGTCGCGTAGTCGGCCGGTGTGAATCGTATCGACGATAGGTATCCAGTTGATTCCATTTTTGTTTTTGACTGTTTTTCCTGCCGCTTCGCTGCCGCGGCGACCAGTGTTTCGGCGATGGCCTGGCTGGTCATGGTGGCTCCCGAAACCCCTTCTACACCCGCTTCCTCTGGAGAAAATTCGGCCAGTTGCTGAATTGTTTTGCCTTGGAAAAGTTTCCAAAATCCGCGTTCTTGGCGGACGTAGCCTACGTAAGGTTCATTGTCGAAGGAGGATCGGATTTTTACCGCCTCGATTTGCTGATTGGGGTTCAGTTTCAGCAAGAGTTCCGTAGGCCCCTGATATCCAATGACCCCATCGGAAAGCGGTCCAGTTCGAATCGCTTGACCGAGTGTTTGCTTGTCTTTGTCGCGAACGACACCCGTCTTAGCATCGACGTTTGCTGCTAGTGGAAACCACGGCTCGACCTCAGGGAGTTCCAGTGGATCAGCGAAAATCAAGGAAGGCCGAGTATTGCCAATTCGAGCCAGCACGCCTTGGGCGAGCGCCAGAGAGGTCAGCGTTGCTCCTGAGACAGCGTCGATTTTGACTTGTTGTGGTGGATCACCCCAAAGCCAACCTCGAAACTGTTCAAAGAAAACCTCGTCTTCGGCGACAGCTTGAACATGTTCTTCTGTATCAGCACTGGACAAGATCGCTACGGAGGCGATTTTCAGGTCAGGCGTAAGCAGTATCGAAGCCTCTGTAGGTCCACGATAACCGATTGCATCAGCGGCGGCCGGCAAAGTTCGGGCGATCCATCCCAGTGGTTCGTTCTGCGAATTACTAATGGGCCACAAACCGCTTTGATCTGGAGTGGGTCTGATGGTTGCCAGACTCACCCGTTTGTCGAGGGCGATCAATTGGTCGATTGGTGGAGCGACGGACCCGTCATGATCCGTTGTCGATGTTGGCGACGGGATGAGCATCAGCAACGCGGCGACCATCGCGACACGTACTGTGTGTACCAGAGCCGCCAGCAACCGATTACGCTTCCGTTGGGGCAAGGTTTATTTTACCTCGATTAAACGAATGGCGTCGACATGTACGGTACCGTCTGCTCCGGTAGTACTGACCTTCACCGTCACCACTTGATCCTTGGTGAGTTTAAGTTCGGTCACAGTCGTGACATCTTGTTCGTACTTCTTTCGTTGATTGATTTGATGGTGACTTGTTTGCTCATTCCAATGGACGGCAACTGGCGTGTTGGTCGCGCGGTTGGGATGAGATTGAGTAAAAAGCTGTACGGCGTAGGTGCCAGCCTTAGCCGCCGTCAACTTGAATGTTGCTACCGAATTGCCGTTTGGTGGAGCATACTTGTAACCGTAGCCAACGTAGTTTTTTAAGCCATTTCCATTCGTCCACTTGCCTTCTACCTTGGCGTTTTCGTCATCGACGATCGTGCCCTCTAGTTTTTCGATCTCCATTCCAGTTGATGGTCCATAAGGTCCAGCCAAGGGGAATGCATCTTCTGGGATAACGATTCGGGCCGAGGGCGTGCTGCGGCGTGCTTTGCCGGGGAGTTCCAGTAATTCCAGCAACTCCTCCAGGTGCTCTTCATAGACGTCGCGAGGGTCGCAATCATGAATTGCACAAAGGGATGCCGCTTTGCCGACCACTTCACCCATCATTCCACAAGTCTTCATCACTCGGGTCGTTCCCAACGCTTCGTGTGTGACGCTGATACAGCGTCCAGCCATGAACAGATTGTCGATGTTGCGACTGTAGAAACAGCGGTAGGGTACGGGGTAGCCATACCTGCGATCGACTCCGCGATTGTGAACCGCAATCGATATGAACGGATTTTCAGGGAATTTTTTTGCGTACTGTTGCTTGGGGTAGTGGAGATCGATTGACCAAGTGCTGGGGACGCAGCCGTCCGGGAAATCGCGTTTGCTGACGATGTCGTCTTGGTTCAACACGACATCGCCCATCAACCGACGGCTTTCGCGTGGACCACCGACATAAGCAATCCAAGTCAGGAAGGCAGTTGTATGATCGGCGGCACCGTCACGGTTTTTCATCGCATTGAAGGCACCGTAAACTGCTCGCAGATTCCAGTCTCGGATTCCCTCGGCGTCTCCGATCGCATCCTTGTCAAAACCTGATTCCCAAAACCATTGGCCATGGTGGTCTCGCGGATACGGAAAGTCTTCCATGGATAGTTCGAGAGCCCAGGGTGTGTTGGGGAAGCCGAGTGGTGATTCACCCTCATCCCAAGCCCACATGTTGCTCATTCCCATGCGACCATCGGCGGCCATTTCCCAATCAGCCTGAGCCCAGGTGCCAATCCAACCGTGGCCGGTACAATCCGAGAAAGCGTCGCCGATGATTCTCAGTTCGGCTCCCGTTTGAGTATCCAATGCCAAGACAGCTTTGATCCGATTGCTGTCCATTTCGACACCGTGTGCGTGATGGTTCAGCAGTAGATCGATGTTTGGTTCGGATCGGACGATTGCTTCTTTTTGCGCGTCACCAAACTCTTCGTAAGTTCCGGGGGATTTGGTTGCTTTGTCAGCTACCTCTTCGATGATTTCGCCAATCCGAGGAAACTTTCCGCGTCGAATATTTCCTTTGGCCCAGACGCGAACTTCGCTCGATCCATTGCCGCCCAAAACGGGGCGGTCTTGGACGAGCGCAACGCGGCAACCCATTCGAGCTGCTGAAATCGCTGCCCCCATGCCGGCATAGCCACCGCCAATCACCACCAAATCGTATGGGCCACGGTTCTGCGGTTTTTCTGGTAAGCCAAGTTGTTGACGTCGCCATTGAGAGAGTACTTCTTGGGCGGGTGGTGGAGTCGCATCTAAATCAGTGGTCAGGTAGATGCAATCACATCGGCCGTCAAACCCGGTCAAGTCTTTGAGCATCAACTTGGTTTCACCCGTTTGCAATTGAGTTGTCCCGCCGTCGTGCCAGCTCCATTTTTCACCCTTGGTTCCAAACATGGTGGTGAGTGGCTGACCGTTGATGATCAGTTGAAACTTACCCGGTGATGGTTTTGCACCCCAACGGGCGACCCAGTCGAAGGTCCGAACCCAGACCCGGTACATCCCCGCCTCGTTGACTTCGATGGTTGTTGCAGCATTTTCAACCGGCTGACCCAAGCCATGTGCTAACAGGTAGGGTGAGCCCATTTGCTGAATGAACTGTGTGTCCAGTTTCCAGCCACCTCGATCGGTAAAGCTTTCCGCTTCGACGAAAATTTCAGCAGCGGAAGTGGTTGTGGATTCCTGGCCAATCAGTGCGACTGCAATGAGGGCAAAAGTCTTGAGCCAATGCATGGATTCAGTTGCTGAAATGAAGGTCTTTGAAGGTCTTTGGTAGACGCCATCATAGCCGCTACCGGACTTGATTTCGTCTACCGGACTTGATTTCGTCCGGGGCCTGAATTGGCACGGTCGGGTGGTGGGCGATGGCCGTGGTCACAGGCTTCGAGAAGATCACAGGCTAAGACAGTGGTCGTAGGCCGTGGTGTTGGCGGATGGCCTGCAAAAGTTTCAACGCCGGTGGGTGAGATTTGACCAATCGCACGATCGCGGTGCCCGTCATCTGCCACGACTCGGTAAGTTGCCGCGGTTGTCCGCCGCAGGCATGCAGATCGTTCAGCAGCAGCGCCAGCAGCGGCGCCTTGTCTGGATTGGTGTCAGCTAGACGGGTTGCCTTGCCACGCATCGTTCCACTGGCTCGCATTTGTCGAAACGCCTGCTCCGGATCCGAAACTGGGCCGTCAAGGATCGAGGGGGTGCGGATCTCAACCGCTAATTTCATCCGCAGTCGCTGCAGTGCGACACCACGGTTGTCAGCTTGGCTGCGTCGCTCGGTTGCTTCCGCAACGACCCCGGTTGGTCGGTGGGTCAGAAAGACACCGCTGCTTGTCTTGTTTCGGTGCTGACCACCTGGTCCACTGCGTCGTTGCGTCCGCAGTTCGCAGTGCTTCAAGAGTTGATCGGGTGGCATCAAGGTAGGATGCGGCCCACCCGCGTATTCGATCGGGTACCGCGAAGGTGGCATTTTTTTCGGTGCCTGGCCTTCAGGCGGGTCTTGCGGCTGGCTCATGAAAATTCCTCCATGCTTGAGCCGAGCTCGACGCTCTGGATAGGAACTCGATTCGTGAAGGGATTACTTGAGGCGTGTCTCGAAGCGTCCGTTGCTATCAGCAGATCCACAGCTCATACCGGGGGTATTGTGCTGCATCACGATTTCACCTTGATGCGACACAGCGATCAATCCACCGACGCCCGGTTTCAGGGTCTTGTCCATGATTTGTGTCACGGCATCATCAATCGATCGACCTGCATAACGCATCTGAGCGGCAACGTCATAGGCGACACTGTTGCGAATGTATTCTTCGCCGACACCGGTTCCAGAGACGGCGCAGGTGTCGTTTGCGGCATAAGTGCCCGCACCGATGATGGGCGAGTCTCCGATTCTGCCGGGTAATTTATTTGGAGTTCCGCCGGTGCTTGTGCCTGCGGCGAGGTTACCGTGCTGATCCAGCACAACGCATCCAACCGTCCCTAAGTACAACCCGTCTGGGTTGGCATCAGGATGCGTGCTGCTGAGGAAGTAGTCAGGATCGACTAGTTCTTGATTTTGGTCGGCTGCAAATTGTTCGGCCCCTTTGCCGGCGAGCAGCACATGTTTGGTCTCGGTCATCACGCATTTGGCCAAGCGAATCGGGTTTTTGACATTGGTCACACCGGCGATGGCACCGCAGTTTCGGGTCTTCCCATCCATGATCGACGCATCGAGTTCAGCATGGCCATCCTTGGTGAGTACTGCCCCGCGACCGGCATTGAAGGCTGGGTCATCTTCCAAGACCTGGACGACGGCCTGAACCGTGTCGACCGCGGTTGCACCTTCGGCGAGCATTTCGGCGCCTCTGCGGAGTGCTTGCTCAAGCCCATTCAGACGGGCGTTTCGCTTGGCATCATCCCAATGGGTGGGATCGCCAGCTCCGCCATGGATGACGACGGCCCATTTGGGCGTTTCTTCGCCATTTACGTTTTCGATCGACATGAGCAAACCTAACAACAGAAACGATCGGAACAACATAGAATCCCTCACTGTAGGACCTCGCCAATCAACGCCTCAAGTTTAGCCGTTAACTGAAATTCTGGGGATGAGGTGGCGATTTGAGTCATGAGATCGTGCTGTCGCTCATTGAGGACAACGGGTTCACTCGGCTTGGGAGCGTGCTGAAGAAGTTTTTGGCCAAGAAGCGTCACTAACGCTTCCATGCCTACGCCGGTCATGGCACTGGTGGCGACGTCGTTTTCGGAGAGAGTTTGTCTACTTTCGACGAGGTCGACCTTGTTCAGTACGTGAATTTGTGGAATCGAAGAATGCAATGAGAAAAAATCGACCGGTTGTTGGGAGGTCGCATCCTCGACTTGAATGACCAAATCAGCCGTGTTGGCGGCGTGGAGGGCTCTTCGCATTCCCTCGGCTTCAATCGGCTCCCCACTGTCACGGATGCCGGCCGTGTCACTCAGTCGTACCGGGACACCGGCGATGACTGTTTCTGTGTGCAACACATCACGAGTCGTTCCCGCTTGGTCGAATGTGATGCTTCGGTCAAAGCCGACCAACGCGTTTAGCAAACTACTTTTTCCGACATTTGGCTTCCCGACGAGCACAATTTTCCATGGCTGAGCGATCCGCATGGTCCATTCGGCGGAGCGGAGGATCGTTTGAGCCTCCGATTTCACGGTAGCGAGGATTTCGGGTGAAGTTGGTTGCGATTGCCACTGAACTGCCCATTCGAGGAGTGCTCCGCGGACTTGTGCTAGCGCGACCGCCGCTGTTTTTTCCGTGAGGCAGCGAGCCAATACCGCTTCTGCCTCCGTGATGATGAGTGGCGATTCAGTCCTGATTTCGCGAACCCACTGAGCCCCGCAGTGCTGCAGGTCAGCAAGGATTCTTTCAATGGCAGCCGTTCCCCCATGGCAGTGAATTTCCCAGTGATTTGCGGTGATTGCTGTGATCACCACGGTTTCATCCGGGTGATTGGTTGCGGGACTTGGATCGGTCTGGATCGCATCTGGACCGGTCCAATGACCAAGCCGAACCTGCCCCACCGAAGCCGGCTGATCAACTGCCAGCCGACTGCAGCGTTGGAGCACCTCTTGGGCATCCGGTCCACGCACCGCGACAACCGCGATCGCGCTGCGTCCCGTGCCGGTCAGACAACTGCATTGTGTAATTTGAGGAGCAATGAGCGCACGTCTTTCGTGATTGGTTTTGCTTTGATGATCGTTTTGGGGTAAAGACATATAGCAATGTCGAATAAACTACTCGACCCATCTTGTTTACTGAACTCGCGCGAAACCTATTTGATCGTTTTTGATCATGGCGAAAAAGAAGCCAAACCTCGATGCGATGAGCGACGAAGCGTTGCTCGATATGCGGATGTGCGACTTGAAGCTGACCATCCGTGATACGCCATTGGAACAGCGGATTGAACAACTTAACGAAGAATTGCTTCACCGCGGGTTGAGGTTTCGACCGCACTGTTGGCTGAGCGAGGAATGGTTTTCGCCTGATGGAATACCTGGAATCGCCATTCCGTTCTACCTCGCCCACCCCCGTTTGATGCGTTTGGAACGTAAGCAGTTGCTTGAAGTGGAGGGTGGGACGCAAGAATGGTGCATGAAAATCCTCCGTCATGAGGCGGGCCATGCGATTGACACGGCTTTCAGGCTGCGACGTAAAGCCAGTTACCGCAAGGTGTTCGGTAAACCATCGGCTCCCTACCCAGACTCCTATCAACCCCAGCCGTCCAGCCGCGATTACGTCCATCACCTAGAGATGTGGTACGCTCAGGCTCATCCGCTGGAGGATTTCGCCGAGACTTTTGCGGTTTGGCTTCGCCCTGGATCGCGGTGGAGAGCCCGTTATCGAGATTGGCCAGCCATCAAAAAACTGCAGACGGTCGACACCTACATGAAGTCGATTAACGGCACAAAACCCCCTGTCCAGTCGAGAATTACCGCCGATCCATTGTCGCGAATTCGGAAAACGTTGCGGACTCATTACGCTCGAAAACGCGAACATTACGAGCTGGATTATCCGAGTATCTACGATAATGACCTGCGTCGTTTATTTTCGACCGATCCTGCCCACAAGCGGAATCCGACGGCTGCCGCGTTCCTCAGCCGAGTGCGAGGCGAATTGCGTCGCGCCGTTGCCCGTTGGACCGGTGAATATTCCTATTCCATTGATCAGGTGGTCCAGGAAATGATTGAACGTTGCCGAGAGCTGAAGCTGCGAGTGGGGGGGCCTCAAGACGAACTGAAACGAGACGCGATGATTTTGGTCGCTGTGCGGACCACCAACTTTTTGCATGAGGGGCGTCATCGTGTGGCCGTTTAAGGTGCTGAGGACGTCATGACCAAACTTCGCGTGTTAGTGCTTGTTCGAGAGGGGCATGTTCCTCCGCTGACGCTCGACGGCGTGAGTGAGGAGGAGATCGATCCCTGGAAAGCCGAATTCGACGTTTGTGAAACGTTGCGACGGCTTGGGCACGACGTATTGCCGCTCGGGGTCTACGACGATCTGGCACCGATCCGAGTTGCATTGAGTGACTTTCAGCCGAATATTACCTTCATGCTGTTGGAGGAATTTCACGGTGTTGTGACCTACGACTTTGCCGTGATCAGTTACTTGGAGCTGATGCAGCAACCCTACACCGGCTGTAATCCACGCGGATTGCTGTTAAGCAAGGACAAAGCTCTCTCGAAAAAAGTGCTGACGTTCCATCGCATTCCCACACCTCGGTTTGCGGTGTTTCCGATCGGACGAAAAGTGCATCGCCCAAAGAAATTGTCGTTCCCGCTGTTCGTTAAATCAGTGGTCGAAGATGCTTCGTTCGGTATCTCACAAGCCTCGATTGTGCACAACGATCAAGCCTTGGCGGATCGAGTCAAATTTGTCCATGAAAAGACGAATGACGATGCCATTGCCGAACAGTACATCGAAGGTCGTGAGATTTATGTTGGTGTACTTGGCAATACGCGGCTAACGACCTTCCCCGCGTGGGAAATGAGTTTCGAGAAAATGCCTGATGATGTAGCTCGAATCGCAACCAGTCGCGTCAAGTGGGATCGCAAGTACCAGATCAAGCATGGCATCACAACACACGCGGCCAGAGATCTAGACGATGCCACTCAAGAGCGTGTCAGCCGGTTGTGCAAGCGTGTCTATCGTGCGTTGAGTATGAGCGGCTATGGTCGCATGGATCTCCGCATGACTGACTCAGGAGAGATCTACGTCATTGAAGCCAATGCCAATCCGAATATTGAATATGGAGAAGACTTGGCGGAGTCAGCCGAGTCAGTGGGGCTCTCGTATGAAGCTTTGCTGCAGCGGATTCTCAATCTCGGCTTGAGCTACAAAGCGGCATGGATGGCGGTCTAGGAAAATGATGACGGATTCTTTTTCTGACCAAGACGACGTCTCATCTCTGCACGGCATCATCGTTCCACTGGTGACTCCATTGTCTCATCGTGATGCGATTGATATTCCGGGGATGGAGCGTCTGTTGGATCACGTGATCAGCGGTGGAATACATGGCATTTTTATTTTGGGCACGACCGGTGAAGCCCCAAGTTTGAGTTACCGACTGCGGCGGGAATTCATCCAATTGGTATGCCAGTACGTGGGTGATCGAGTGCCGGTTATGGTCGGAGTGACTGATACATCGTTCATAGAAACGATTGATCTGGCTTGTGTTGCCGAGCAGGCGGGGGCGCATGCCGCGGTTCTGTCTACTCCCTACTACTTCCCTGCTGGCCAAACAGAATTGGTTCGTTATATCGGTCAGGTCGTCGAACATCTGCCGGGGGAATTGCCCCTGATGCTTTACAACATGCCCAGCTTGACGAAGGTGTGGTTCGAAATCGACACACTAAGAAAATTGGCTGACATGCAGCGGATCATTGGAGTCAAGGACAGTAGTGGTGATCTGAAATACTTCCGTGACTTGATTTCATTGAAAACAATGCGACCCGATTGGTCGGTCCTGATTGGGCCGGAGCATTTGATGGCGGAAGCCGTTCAGATGGGTGGTGATGGCGGCGTCAACGGCGGAGCCAATGTTTTTCCGGAGCTCTTTGCTGAACTCTATGATGCGGTCGTCGCGAATCAGTCTGACCAAGTCGAGGTGCTGTGCCAGCGTGTCGAACGTTTGCAGCAAATATACACCGTCGGTAAGTACGCCAGTCGCTTCATTAAAGCAACGAAGTGCGCGTTATCGATCCGCGGCATTTGCAATGATGCGATGGCCGAACCCTTCAATCATTTCTTGCCTACCGAACGGACACGTGTTGAGCAAATTCTCGCTCGAATGGACTGAGCAGCTCACTGGAAAAGCTGGCAGAGGTGGGGCGTGGTTCACAGAGTGTTCATGCTATCGCCGCCGGTTTTACAAGCCGCGAGCCCACGGCATTGAGTGACCTTGGGAATTCTGGCCATTAGGGATTCTGGCACTTGCACGTTGCATTTCTAGTGTGCGGTTTGTCTTGTTGCTGATGCTGTGCGATTCGAAGTTCGCTTCTTATGCGTTGAACAAGGTAAGCGAACCCAAGTTATTTGGCTTTGCCGGCTGAGCGATTCAAGTACAGGTTAACATCATGCGTGGCGCGACCACCCGTCAAAATGTCGATGCTTCCGTCACCATCAAAGTCGGCGCAGTGGATGTCTTCGCAGGCAACGGGTTGGTCGAGCGTTTGCCTCATCCAAGTTTGGCCGTCAGCGTCTTGGGAGCGATAGAGATAGATCCCAGGAGCCTCGCCATCAGCTTTTTTTTCCCGATGAGCTGCAATCACTTCGTCTCGACCGTCGCCGTCGAGGTCGACGCACCAAATTGCGTGTCCTTGTTTGAACGTGTCATCCAGGACGACTCGTTTCATGTTGGCATCAATTTTCTCGCCGATGTAGACGACGACATGGTTGCCGTGCATCGGTTCGATTGTCGCCAGCAGTTGGCGATCACCAAGTATTCCGTTTTTGACTTCACCTGCGCCGCGTTGTGCGGCAACTTCACTTTCTGCACCTGCAGAAATCTGCTGCAACGAAAAACTCTTTTCGTTGCGGGTGATTCGTGTTAGCCCCTCTTGGCTGGCAACTATTGTCTCATCAGCGGCGTTCCCGCTTGGTAGGTGCCAGTGGTTGTGGGCTCGGTTCAATGATCCGTCAACGACGATTGGTTTCCATGAATCGCTCGCTGGATTGTCGGGAACGGGGAAAGCGAGCAACCGGATTCCGTTTCCCGTGGTGGCATTTAACGGCGTGACAACCAATTGATCACGGCCTTGTCCCAGTACATCGGCCATCCGCATACGGTGGGTCCAGGCTTCTGCGGCAATGGGATGGATCTGCCAAGGATCATTCAGGGTTTTGCCACGCTTCATCCAGTGAATTGTTCCGCCATTGCGTGGCCAGCCAGCACCAAAGGCGAAATCGACTTTTCCATCCCTGTCGATGTCTGCTGGCACGATGCAAACGTGATCTGTTGGTACCGCATCCGAAATCATCGTGTGCTTTTTCCAGTCGGGGTTTCTGAACCAGAACGCTTCACGTTCGCTGATAGCGACGGGGTCCAATCGCGAATCACCATCGACATCTGCAGCGGTGACGGCATAACAAACCTTGCCAATCTGTGGGTCGAGCACAACTTTTTCGAAGGCGAGTTCCTGCGCGAGGCAGTTTTCGTTCACCAAGAAAGCCCAGGCTAAATAGCCGGCGGCGATTTTGAAAGCAACGTTCGACATGGTCCGATACCTGAAACGAGGATTTGTAAAGCCGCGACAAGTGTAACCGTTGGGCATCCGGTATGCTGGGACACGAAAAAACCCGCTGACGGATAAACCATCAGCGGGTTAGTTGAAGATCAATCTTCGTTCCGGGGATTAGGGAGTGGTGACCTCACCAAGCCCTGTTTCCTTGCCCAGCAGCATCATCAACGGTGAGGATGACGAAGCTGCACTGTAGGTGTAACCAGCTTCTAAGGCTCGGTCGATTCGTTCCTTGACCTCGGTCAGATGAGCATTGGTGTACGCATCCATGTTCTTGCCGCATCGCTCCAATGAGGATGCAATTCGGCTAGACAGCGTTCGTATCTCTGCTCGTGCCAAGTTACTGATCGGCTTGTAAGCGGCCGTGTCATCAGACGCCTCGAGAACCAAGTCGAGCAACCGCTGCGTGTGTTCACGTTGGAGGTTGCGTCGCAATGACGAGATCATCGGCTGGCGATCGTTGCGATCTGCTGGGCATTCTTGATCCAATTCGGACCAGACTGCCTTATTTACTTCGCCCAGTAATTCGGGCAAGGTCAGCGTATCTTCGGTCGCAGGGAGTCGCAATTCATTGTCGTAGACTCGGCGTAGCGTGGTGGGGTTCATCAGCATCGTCAGAGCCGATGCTTGGACACCGAGGATCCGATCATGAATCGGCCAGGTTGCTTCGTTGGACATTGAGCCCCGTCCGCCACCGTCGAGCCACTTGTCAGTCGACATTCGCTCCAGCAACTTGGGAGTCAGTCCATATGATTCGTCATCGAAGGCTGTCGAGATCACGAACTTCAATGCTGCTCGCTGTTGATCAGCAGGTACAACTTGAACAGGTGGTCGGTCACCCGGGTCACCTTTCTTGTCGCGGTTTACGAATGCCCCACCGATCCAGTTAGCCATCATGCTTGTCGCACGCGTCTGCAGGCTGAGGGTCAGTTCGTAGCCACGTCGAGCCTTCGCCCAACTGTCGCCATCTTTCACGAACTTCTCAAGAATGCGACCGCGATAAACTTTTACCAATTTCATCTGCTCTTGAGCGTAATCGAGCGGATCTTTGGTGAAGTCGTAGCGACGGGCCAATGGATCGGGGCCGGACGTGTCCTCGTCAGTTGCATATTGCAGTTCTGGCTCGGTGCAGCGTTTCAGCAGTTCGGGCAACGATTTTTCGTCCATCGTGTACCCATACTCGATTGCCCAGAAATCGTATGGCCCAATGTCGATCATGGCGTAGTCGCCTTGAGTCTCACCCGCTTCGAGGCGGTAATTGATTGGCGTGTAGTCCATTACTGAAGCGGTAAAGGTTTTCTTTCCTTTCACTGCTTCGCTGTTGATCTCGTCGAGGGTATAGAGCCCGGACGCTTTGAAGTTGTGCCGCAGTCCGAGCGTGTGCCCCACTTCGTGGGCAACCAAGTCGGCTAAGAGTGGTCCAACGAACCATTCGGGCATGCCGTCTAGCAAGTCACCCGCCTCTGCAGCTTTCTTAGCGGCTGCTTTCTCTGCGTCAGCCTTCTTTTTCTCTTCGTCATCATCGTCGTCGCCTTCCTTGTCATCGTCGTCGGCGTCGTCCTTGTCGTCGTCGGCGTCGTCATCATCTTTGTCGTCGCCTTCTTTCTCGTCGTCCTTGTCACCTTCCTTATCTTCGCCTTCCTTTTCCTTGTCATCATCTTCGGCTAACAGTGTTAGCGCCCAATTCATGCGTGTCAAAGCGAGGTCAAGACTGCGGCCGCTCGCGGCCATGCACAAACCATTCTTTTGGCTAATATGTCCGTAAAGTCCGTCGAATTCGTCGTCACCTAGCAGTGATGAGTCGGCTTGGGCCATGTTGAAACCAGCCATTGGCTGCTGTGCTTCTCGGGCGTATTTCGCTCGTAGATAATTCGCTTTCTCGGGTGGAGCCAATCGAACGCGGGGGTCCCAACGTGGGTGTCGGCCGAGCCATGCAAGCGTTTCCGGTGACATGCCTTCCATTGCCAGTTTGGGCATCAAGTCTTCGAAGTTGAAGTTGAAGTGGCGGATCCAGCCATCGGTAAGGATGATATCGGCATCCAGAATTTCACCCGTTGAAGGATGGACTCGGCTCGGGCCGATTGCAGTGCCGATGTCGTTATTCAACCAACGAAGAAAGTTGTATCGAACGTCTTCTGGATCTTTTTCCATGTGAACGCCGCTGACGGCATCCTGGTATTCGATCACGATCGCATCGTCGATCCCGACTTTGCGGAAAGCCTTATTCCAATAATCGATGCCGGCTTTGATCCAGCGGCGGTATCGGACGGGAGCGGTATGCTCCACATAGAAGCGAATGGGTTCCTTTGGTGGGCTTAACTTGAGTTTCGGATCTCGCTTCTCCAAACGCCATCGATTGATGTATCGGACCCGAGTTTCGTCGTCCGTGTACTTGCTCAAATCAGAGTAAGCGGTGGTGAAATAACCGACTCGCTCATCCGCTTTACGAGGCTTGAAACCGGAGGTGGGCGAAGGCACTTCGCTGAACGAGTAGTGTAAGGTTTGGAAGCGATTCTCGCGTCCGACAATCTCGAACGCGACTTCAACGTTCTGCGGGAAGACTTTCGCCGAAGCAATCTTCTTGATTCTTGAATTGCTGATGCGGACCGTAGGGCCGAAGAAAGTGCTAGCGCTCCCGAGCAACAAGGAATCGAGATCAATCACTGGACCGCCCGTTGGACCAATCGCCACGATTGGAATATCCAGCAAGACGCGATCGGTGAACAAACGCTTGACTGATGCCCGGCTCTCGGCATCTCCAGTTGCCCGAATTTCTAAGTTGGGTGCAATCAACGCAAGTCGGTCATCGTAGCGACGCCACTGGACTACCCATTCGCCAGATTGCAAACCGGCGTAACGATCTCCGCTGCTGAGGGTCAAAGCGATGAAGTAGTTTTTCCCCATGAAGTTCTTCGGCAACTCGGCGAGCAGTTGCGAATCTTTGGTTCGCTTCCAAAGATTGAAGAGTCCTTTAGGGTTGTTCTGATCGGAAACCGGCAGCTTTGTGAAGCCTTCGGACACTTTGTCGAAAGGCGGCATGTCGGCTTGGGCCCCTGACATAAATGTCAGGGCACCAAGGAGGGCGATACAAGGGGCGTATTTCATTCCATGCACTCGTTGAAAAAGGAGTTGAATCCTTGGAAGGTTAGGTCACGGCGGCACCAGGAATGCCGGAGTCTGTCTGAATTCGGGTCGAGCCAGAGGATGGCCCGATGGCTTACAAAGCACGCAATTGGGGGCTTATAAAGCACGCAATTGGGCGATGTAAAACAGGCTGAACAACCCGTACCTCGCGAGGTCCTATTGGGCTTCACCTCCGTAGTAACGGATCGACTGGCCAAGCAGTTCGCCTGTTGAAACCGGTTTGTTCGGTAAAGTCAGCCGATTCCGAACACCCCCACTTTACCCTGCCTGTCTAGAATTGTCTCCGTTTTCAACGACATACCGTCGTTTTACGGGCAATTGACCTCGTTGACCGTGATGCGGTCGAGAGATTGACGGTTCCCTCCTGGAGGCGGACAATTATCTGTCGCCCACTGAAATCCATGTGTCACCCCGCGAAAGATCCGAATGAATCCGCTGCAACAGCAAGATCCCGAAATTTGGGAAGCCATCGAGGCAGAAGCCCAGCGCCAGCAAGACGGGCTCGAAATGATTGCGAGTGAGAACTACACAAGCTTGGCCATCATGCAGGCGGCGGGCAGTGTGCTGACCAACAAATACGCAGAGGGCTACCCCGGCCGGAGGTACTACGGGGGGTGTGAGCACGTTGATGTGGTGGAAGAGTTGGCGATCGAGCGGGCTAAGAAGCTGTTCGGAGCAGAAGCCGCTAACGTTCAGCCGCACAGTGGTTCGCAGGCCAATACTGCAGTCTATTTGAGTTGCTTGGAGCCGGGTGACCACGTGTTGGGGCTAGATTTAGCCCAAGGCGGCCATCTGACCCATGGGATGAAGCTGAATATCAGCGGGCGGCTCTACAACTTTCAAAGTTACGGGGTCGATCGCGAAACGCACCGGCTCGATTTTGACCAAATTGCCACGTTGGCTCGCGAACACAAGCCGAAGTTGATCGTCGCCGGTGCCAGCGCCTATCCCCGCGAGATTCCTCACGAAAAGTTCGCTGAGATCGCTGAAGAAGTTGGGGCCCTGCTGCTGGTCGACATGGCTCACTACGCGGGATTGGTAGCTGCCGGCATTCACAACAGCCCGGTCCCCTATGCAGATTATGTCACCACGACGACGCATAAGACGCTTCGGGGACCTCGCAGTGGACTGATTCTCTGCAAGCAGGAACATCTCAAGCTCGTCAATCGCAATGTCTTTCCAGGCACGCAGGGTGGACCATTGATGCACGTGGTCGCTGCCAAAGCGATTTGTTTCGCCGAGGCGATGGCGGCGGACTTCAAAGCTTACGGGCAAGCCGTAGTTGATAATGCAAAGTCGCTCGCCGAAGCATTGATGGCGGCCGGGTTGCCGTTGGTGAGTGGTGGCACCGACAATCACCTGATGTTGGTCGATGTAACCGCCGTTGGTCTGGGTGGGAAGAAAGCCGAAGCTGTCTTGGACCAATGTGGAATCACCGTCAACATGAACATGATTCCCTTCGATACACGAAAGCCAATGGATCCTTCAGGGATTCGCATCGGCACCCCCGCACTGACCACTCGTGGCATGGGTGTTGAGGAAATGAAGCGGGTCGGCGGCTGGATTCATCAAGCCCTTGCGAACGCCGATGACGCTGACCTGCACGCTCGAATTCGAAACGAAGTTCGAGAACTAGGTGAACATTTTCCCGTGCCTGCTGGGCGTGCCGCAGCGGTTGAGCCAGTCTGAGTGACTTGATGGTCACCCTGCTGGGATTTTCCCGAACACTCTAAGACAGTTTTTGTTCCATGCATCGAATTCTGATAGCCGACGACAACGATGCCAACCGCGAGTTGCTCGAAGCTTATTTGGTCAACATCGACTGCGAGCTTGAAACCTCGGTCGATGGGGACGACACCATCGCTAAGGTGCATTCATTCAAACCTGACTTGGTGTTATTAGATGTAATGATGCCCAAACGCAGCGGGTTCGAGGTCTGTAAGCAACTCAAAGACGATCCCGAGACGAAGCGGGTGATGGTGTTGATGGTCACTGCCTTGAGCGAGCTTGGTGACATTGAACGTGCTGTTGCTTCGGGAACCGACGATTTCCTCAGTAAACCGGTCAACAAGATCGAGTTGCTGAAACGTGTCGACACGATGTTGAAGTTCAAAGGGACCGTCGACGAGTTGGAGCGCCTGCGTCGCTACATCGAAGAGATGGAAGATGAGCACGGAACAAAATCGAATGCCGCCAGCGAGTAGGCTCCTCGGGAAATCCCTAGGATACGAAGCGAATCTTCGTTTGGAGTTGCGTCGCCGGACGTCGTAACTAGTTCGGCCAATCAATTCTCGGTGAAGGCGAATTCTGATGAAGCGCTTCCGCCGCAATTGCGTGACTGCCCGTTCGTTGCCTGCTGATGGTTGCAGGTTTGCAGGTTTCGCTTGCCAACCGAATCGCGCTGCCCCTGGTTTTTCTATGCGTTAGCCGAGCCTCGAAACGAGCTGGTTGTCAGTTTGGGAGGCTTTTGGGGTTTGGGTTGATCGCCGGTTTCGTCTGGAGCTCCCTCCTAATTTCCCGAAAACTTTGCATCTGAATTCTGGTGGTCCTACATTGGAGGCTTCCTGCTCGGTGCGATTGGCGAGCCTGGTGGCTGGCGTGATCGTCGCCGACTTCTCATGAAGGAGTTTGTGCTATGTCACGTTCGTCTGAATGGAGGAACCTTGCCATCTGTGGACACGCATCGGCCGGCAAGACGACTCTTGTTGATCGCTTGTTGGCCGAAGCAGGAGCGGTGCCGGGAACGCCGAGTGTCGCAGACCAAACAAGTGTTTGCGATTTTGATGAGGAGGAAAAAGCACACGGGCACTCCATTGAATCTGCCGTGGTTCATTTGCGACACGGTCAGTCAAACTTCAATTTCATTGACACCCCCGGGTACTCAGACTTTATCGGCGGGATGATTGGCGCGATGGCGGCGGTCGATTGTGCGGTGATTTGCATCAATGCGCATGCGGGGATTCAGCTAAATACTCGACGTGCGATGGAGGAAGCCCAGCATGCCGGCATCCCACGCATGATCGTGGTCACCAAAATGGATGATCCACAAGCTGATTACAAAGTAATTTTGCAAGAGTGTCGGGACACTTGGGGAAATGAAGTGGTGCCTCTTCAGGTTCCGCTCGGTGAGGGCAGTTCTTTAACAGACGTTGCTTGCACGATCGATCTGCCAAACGAGGCTCGAGATGCCGCCATGAATTTGGTGCATGCTCACGAGCAATTGGTCGAGAAGTTGGTTGAGTCTGATGAGACGTTGATGGAGCAATATTTTGAAGGTGTGATGCCCGGCGGCGATGCGTTGAGGCGTCTGCTGAAGCAATCCATTGCGGCCGGTAACGTGATTCCGGTTTTGTGTACCTCGGCAAATACCGGTGTTGGACTCACACCCTTGCTGGACACCTTGGTGGATGTCGCACCGGTTCCTGAAGAGATTGTGCGTCAATTGCCGTCCGCTGCCGGTGAAACCGTCACCATCAACCAAGCGGCCGATGGGCCAGTGATTGCCCGGGTATTTAAGGTTCGAGTCGATCCCTTTGTGCAAAAACTAAGCTACATCCGGATTTTCAGCGGTACGTTACGCAAGGATCAGTCAGTCCATGTCAGTGGGGTTCGCAAGGAGGTCAAGCTCCATCCACTGCTGCGGGTGCAGGGAGAACAAACCAAGTCAATTGATTCGGCCTCGGCAGGAGAGATTGTGGCGGTTGCCAAAATGGAAGACTTACATGTTGGTTCCTCTTTAGGTGATTTAGAATTACCACCGATCGCGTTCCCGGAGCCAATGGTCGGTTTGGCGATCTCGCCAAAGAAACGGGGTGATGAGAACAAGTTGTCCGCTTCGATGCACAAATTGACAGAAGAGGATCCGACGCTGAAGTTATCGCGTGATCCACAGACCAGCGAAATGGTGATGATGGGGACGAGCGAATTGCATCTGCAAATTCTGCGTGAACGATTGTTACGCCGCGATAAAATTGAAGTGGCGACACACGAACCACGGATTCCTTATCGCGAGACCATCACGCAGGCCGCCGAGGGAAGCTATCGCCACAAAAAACAGAGTGGTGGCCGAGGGCAATTTGGTGAGGTTCACATTCGTATGTTGCCCTTGCCGCGAGGCACGGAGATCGAATCGTTTGCGACGAAAGATCGGTTCCCTGCGATGAAGTCAAGTCACTACCATGCGAAGTCCAACTTTTTGTGGGTCGATTCGGTTGTCGGTGGTGTGATCCCCGGTAACTTGATGCCCGCGATTGAAAAAGGATTTTTAGCGAGGCTGTCTGGGGGTGTGATTGCCGGGTACCCGATCCAGGACGTTGCAGTTGAAGTGTTCTTTGGCAAGCACCATCCGGTTGACAGCAGTGAAGCCGCTTTCAAGATGGCTGGCAGTTTGGTCTTTCGGGAGGTCTTCCAGCAGGCTCGACCCGCTTTGCTGGAACCTGTCGTGCATATGGTTGTGACGACACCAGAGACGCATGTTGGCGATATCTTCAGTGACTTGAGTGGTCGAGGCGGTCGGGTGTTGAGTAGCGACGCAGTCGGAGGTGGAATGCAGTCGATTGAATGTGAAGTACCGCTTCGCGCGGTTGGTCACTACAGCCGCACCTTATCCAGCATGACTGCCGGCCAAGGGAGCTACACTCTCAGCTTCAGCCACTACGAAACGGTGTCTTGTGAGATTCAAAAGAAGCTGATGGATGCAGCAACCAATCAGGAAGAAGAATTTTCCATGTGACGAGGTCGTGGCCCGAGCGAGCGATCTACTCGTCAGTCTCTGGTTGCTCGCCTAGTGGTCGTTGGTCGATCTCTAAAATTGTTCGAATCACATCGATCAGTTGATCGAGGCGAAACGGCTTGAACAGCACACATTTGGGGTGCAGGCCTGCTTGCCTCGCCTTGACGATCGAGTGACCAGGGTCATATCCGAATCCAGTCATCAGAACCATCGGCACACGTTCCATGATTTCGCCGAGTCTTCGCATCAACTGATACCCGCTGTAATCGGGTAGTCGGATGTCACTGATGATCACGTCATAGCTATCAGCGCCGCCGCTGCCACGAACCATCAGTACCGCTTCGTCACCTTTGTGAGCGGTTTCTACAACGCAACCATACTTTTCGAGTAGCTGATGTGCATCTTCGCGAACCTGTCCATCAGCATCGACAACCAAGACGCGTTTGCCGCGCAACATCGCGTGTTGCGGAGATTGAACACCAGCGGGGACTGCTTCCAGCGGTGTCATCTTTTGTCCGATTTGCTGGATCGTCTGCTTGATGTCACGAGCATTCTGGAGAATTCTTCGCAGGCGGTCCACGACTTCTGGACTGTGGCCGATGTATCCCTCCATCACGTTAACTGCATCATTCAGAATTTCATCGACCGGCAATGCGACGGCACTGTGGATTGCATCGCAGCTCTGCTGGGCTGTGTTCGCCTTCTGGGCAACCAACAACTCCAGCGTATTCAACGCAAAAGCTACATCCCGCGCGAAGATTTCTAAGAACTGTAAATCACTATCACTGAATGCACTCGGGTCAGGGCTTTCGACATTGATCGTCCCCAAGACTTGGTCGTGGAGTATCAGCGGCGCCGTGATGGAACTTTTGGAGTTGTTAGCACCCGGGATAAACAGCGGATCGTTTTCGACATCTTGGCAAACGTAGCTCATCCCGCTGGCAGCGACGTAGCCAGTGATGCCGTTTCCTTGAGGGTGAGCATAGAGTTGGCGGTCGGCGGCGTCTTGATCGATCCCGACACTCAGCAGTGGAACGAGATTGCCCGTTGTGTGTTCGAGTAAGCGAATTTCAATCACTTCGAAATTCAGCAAATCGTTTAGATAGTGCCGAATGTTCTCTTTCAGCAAATCAATCCGTTCATCCACTTCCATCATGAAGATTTCGGTGGGCCGCAGATCAGCTAATTCTCGACCCGCATGATGGATGGCCGCCAATTTTTGTTGTTGAAGAATCTCATCGGTGATGTCACTGACAGTAACAATCAATTGACGGGAGTAGTTGGGTTGGACAATCGGTGCCGCGTGGACTTGGTAGTAGCGATTCCCGTCGGTTTGAAGCGTGCTAGTGGATTCTTCCCCGGTGGCCAGTGCTGTATGAAAGGGACAAAAATCTGGACCCATGATTTCGGGGTTGGCCAGCAATTCATAGAAATTGACGCCAGTGACCTCATCCTCCGGGCGGCCCGACCAATGGGCGAGTCGACGATTCGCCCACAGCACGCGGACATCTGAATCGAGTAGGGCGACGCCTTCAGGCATATCGCGAAGCATGCTCGCGCTTTGGGCGATGCCTCTCAATTCAGTCAACTGGGGGAACTGATCGCGAGCTATCCATACCCCGTTGACCGACGGTTCGCTCAGCTCATCAACGACCGCAACCGAGGTGTCAACCAGGATGACTCGGTCTGGGTCGACGTCACCTGGCAGCGTCTTCGGGTCACCGACGCAAATCAAGCGCCGTGGCTCGCTAGTCGATTTCGTTGCCTCTGGTGATCGACTCATCGATCCTCCCTCGCCAACAACCCGAGTCTTTTTGATGCGGACGCCGCATCCAATCGCCAATCTTGAGAGGCGGAATTCATCGTTGTCCTACCCCTCTCGAATCATACGGAAGTGAACCCGATTTGTCATTGGTCCCTCACCCAAACATTTCAGTGGGAGCCCGCGGATTTCGCCGCTTCAGCAACAATTTGGATGGATCCCGTGCCTGCGTTGGCTATCGGCTAGATCGCATCACAAACTTTGGCCTCAGATAGCTGACAAGCTCGCTGGAACCGAATCAGCTTGATTCTGATCCTTTTTGAATCACAAACACCATTTCGCTCGGTACGGAAACGGGAGTTTGGGCTGGTTGCACGAAATGATCGGAGAACCTGGGATCCTGAAGCTCGAGGTGCAGACCGCCGCTCGAGGTGAAATTTGTATTTTTTTCGAGTTGCCTGTCGAATTCCGCAGGTTGAGAGCGGCGGACGGGTTGGCAAGACAGCAAGGGCGAACCGCGTTGCAGCACCACTGCTGGTGCCGTAACGCCACGAAACGGTTCGGTAATCAAACTGACACAAGACACGCCGATCCCGGTTGGCCGATCCTGCAGTCCCGCATCCCAATTGGAACGATTCCGCTGTTGCGGTAACCAATCTGGTGGTTTGGCAGCCCACCTGAGTCAACAAAATCGTTGCGGAAAATGTTGCTAATTTTGCATGAATGGTTGAACAGGTCGGGAACGGGTATTAGATTCTTGTGGGATCACCGAAACGGCCTATCTTGCGCAGCCGTCAGGGGTTACCTCGTTCGACCATTCTTGAGCCTCGCATGCTGTGAGACACAACCCCGGAGTTTTTTTCATGAGAGCACATCTTTTACAGGCATTTTTGGGACTTAGCGCGGCATTGTTGCTGTCAGTTGATGCCCAAGCCGGCTGTGGCAAATGTAGCGGCTGTGCCACCAGCTCGCCTTGCGTAACTGCAAGCAGCGTCGGTGCTGCAGGTTCTTCCAACGGCGAGATCGTCGGATACGAAGAGCAAACCGTTATGCGGTCACAATACGTGACCGAGACCCGTGAGGTCCCACGCACGACCTACCAACGAGAGACTCGCACTCGCATGCGAACGGTCTGTCGACAAGTCGCGAAGGTCGAAACCAAGGAACAAACGTACACCGTGATGGTTCCCAAAACGGAGACCCACACCGAGACTTATAAAGTCCAGGTATGTGTTCCTTATGAAGAAGAGGAAGAGTACACCGTACAGGTTCCTGTCACGACTGAAGTCGAGCAGGAATACCAAGTTAGCGTGCCATACACCGAGCAGGTTGAGCAGACCTACACGGTGTGTGTTCCAGTGAAAGAGGACGTTACACAGACTTACACGGTTTGCGTTCCTTACACCGAGCAGCAAACGTACAAGGTGATGGTTCCTTACACCGAGCAAGTCGAGCAGTCGTATGACGTTCGTGTTCCGGTTCGAAAGACCAAAATGGTCGATTACCAAGTTTGTGTTCCGTACACCGAGAACATCGAAAAAACTTATCAGGTTCGAGTACCGAAAACAGTTACCGAGACTCGTGAGTACCGAGTTTGTGTTCCTTACACCGAAACGGTAACCCAAGACTACACCACGATGGTTCCTTACCAGGAAACCATGACTCAGACCTACAAGGTCAACGTCCCCTACGTGGAAGAGTCGGAGCAGACTTACACTGTTCAAGTTCCTTACACCGAGGAAGTTGAGCAAACCTACACGGTCCAGGTCGCTTACACCGAAGACGTGGAGCAGACTTATACCGAGTGTGTTCCTGTGACCGAGACCAAAGAAGGGACCCGCACCGTTTCAAAATGTGTGCCTGTCACCACCATGAAGACCGTGACCCGCGACATGGGTAAATACGAATGCCAAGCTGTCGAAGTTGCTTGTGGCAACGCATGTGGCAGTGCCGCTTGCTGCTGCTGCTGCCCGACTTCTGCTTGCGGTGGTGGATGCGGAACTGGTTGTGGTGGTGGAACCCGAACCGTCTATCGACGCGTTTATGTTCCTAACATGGTTTCCGAAGAGGTTCCTTGCACGACTTACGAGCGTCAGACCTCCGAAGTTCCTTACACCTACACCGTTACCAATTGGGTTAAAGAGGCTCGTACCCGAACGGTTCAGGTTCAAAAGTGCCGCCCTGAAGAACGCACTCGCACGATCACGGTCACCAAATGCCGACCAGAAGAGCGAACTCGCGTTGTCAAAGTGCAGAAGTGCCGCACGGAAGATCGTACTCGCGAGTGCACCGTGACGAAGTATCGTCCGGAAGCTCGTACCCGCGAAGTTGCTGTTCGCAAAACTCGCTGGGAAAATCGCACCTGCGAAGTACCAGTTCGCGTTTGGGAAACCGAAACACGGACTTGTACTGTTGCTGTACGAAAGAATCGTATGGAAACGCGAAGCCGCGAAGTGGCTTATTGCGAATGGGCCACCGAGACGAAGACTCGAATGGTTTCCCTTTGCAAGCATCGCGAAGAAGAGCGAACTCGTGACATCACCAAGTACCGCACCGAAGAGCGAACTCGGACTGTCCCTGTCACCAAAATGGTGAGTGAGACTCGCACCCGCATGGTTCCTGTCTGCAAGACACGAATGGAAACACGCAAGCGAATGGTTTCGCAGACTAGCTGCAAGACGGAAACTCGCACGCGAACCGTGAAAAAGCAGCGAATGGAAACTCAAGAACGCTCCCGCGAAGTTGAGACCACTACCTGCGAGCCAGAAGAGCGAACCCGAACCTATGACGTCACCACTTACGAGACAGTCAAGGAAGAGGTACCTGAGGAGTACACCGTGTGTGTTCCTGTCCAGACAATGGAAACGGTAGAAGTTCGCGTCTGCAAGCCAGTCGCAACGACTGTCAAAGTGCCCGTCTACGGTCCAGCCGCTGACTGCTGCAAATAGGTTGTTGTGAATCCCTGCTCCAAGCTGAGCAGGGCCAAATTTCGAAACCCCGAAGAGTTTGACTCTTCGGGGTTTTTTCGTGGGGCACGCCGTGGGAATCTTTATCGAGCTGCCTTCTAAGAAATTCGCGATCGTTGTTTCGCGATGCCCAGCATTGATCAGCGGTGTCTGGCAGACTGGTTCGATTTGATGTGGCGGTCGATGTCTGGCTGATGCGAGAGGTTGCCCTTGGTGCCAGGTTGTTTTCTCGCTTTGGAGCGATCGTTTGCGGTCCTCGTCTCGGAAACCTTCAGGATTGCGTCGTCTGAGGATGATGCTTGCTAAGAAGATGGGTGGGTGACGATTTTATATTGATCAAATGGTCCTGGCATGAAGTGCCATCGTCCTCGTCCTCGTCCTCGTACTCGTGCTCGTACTCGTACTCGTACTCAGGGCGCGGCCCGGTACTCGTGCTCGTACTCGAAACGGGGCACCCATGACCGAACCAGTTTTCGATCGCGATCGACTCGACGTTTATCGACTGGCAATCGAATCCGTCGCTTTGTCGTTCAAGCTTGCCAAGGAGCTGAACGGTTGCCACCGCCATGCGTGCGACCAACGGCTTCGCGCCGCCCAATCGATTCCGCTGAATATCGCCGAAGGCAACGGAAAACGAAGCCTGAAAGATCGAAGTCGATTTCTAGAAAACGCTCGTGGCTCGACGCTGGAATGTGTTGCGATTCAAGACATCTATGTTGCGACGAACTGACTTGACGATAAATCCCACGCGGACTTGAATCGCTTGCTCCATCGGATCGTCCCGATGTTGACTCGATTGATTGTCCGATCGGATACCGTGGCGGAACCGCCCGGTGAGTACAATGCTGGAGTCGAGTACGAGTACCGCGATGCTGAGTACAAGTACGATGAAGACGGGAAGCGAGAACCAGTTGATGCAACGAAGGACGGGAGCCGCGGTTGTTGGTCTGCTTGCACGTTGTCCACCCGTCCCCGCTGATCACTATCGTTGTCGTCGGTTCGGGCATGTTTCCGTGCCTTGGTCGATTCCGAGGGGCCCAGTGTTCATCTTCGAGGAGCCCAGTGTTCATCTTCTATCTGCAGGCTGATAGTGTTTCGCGTGCCTGGTGTTCCCTGCTCGGATGATTTGGTGATTCTCAGGTCAAGCTGTGATTGAATCTTGTGTCGGTTTTGCCAGCGTTGTAATTCGAGGATTCTCGTTTTGGCAGTCTCAGCAGGATTTGTTTCGTTGCGATTTGAGGCGGGGGCTATCGGGGAAGATGCGATGGTTTGAGACGGCGTTACAATGACGTCTTTCTGGTGCATTTGAGGAGAAGATCTGTGCAGTATGTTGACGTCAAGATCCACGATAATATTGCCACTCTATTAATGGATCGGCCAGCCACTCGCAACGCATTGAACCCGCAGTTGCTGGCTGACTTGTCGACCGCTTTTTCGGATGTGCATCAAGAGAAACGAGTGCAGGCTGTCGTTCTCACTGGGGGTGGTGAGCATTTTTGTTCTGGCTTGGATTTGCAGACATTGGGGGAGATTTCGGAGCTGCCCGATAGTGAATCATTGCCAGAATGGTTTTCGGCTTGGCGTCAGCTGACGGAACTCTTGGAGCAAATGTTGCGGTTTCCAAAACCAGTGGTGGCGGCGGTCGATGGTGCTGCGGTTGGGTCTGGGTTGGCACTCGTCTTAGCTTGTGATCTGGTCATGTCCTCCAAGCGGGCTTCGTATACGGCGGTTGCGGTTCGACGTGGCTTGGTGGGGGGCGCCACTGCTGCGCTGCTGTCGTTTCGCCTCGGTGCAGCTGCAGCGGCACGGATGGTGCTCACCGGGCAACCGGTCGATGCTGACGAGGCATATCGTATTGGCCTTTGCGGAAAGCCGGTTGAGTCTCAGCAAATCTGGGTCGCTGCGGCGGACTTGGCAAAGCAATGTACCGACGCGCCGCGAGAAGCGATCCAAGCGTCGAAGCGTTTCCTCAATGAAGGTGTAGGCGAAGCTTTGTTGAGTCAACTATCCGCCGGCGCAGCCGACAGCGCGACGGCATGCACGACTGAATCGGCTGGTGAAGGAATCCGTTCCTTTCTGGAACGACGCGAACCCCGCTGGCCCTAAGCCAGGCGGCTGGGCCTAAGTCGGACTGCTGGGCCTAAGTCGGACTGCTGGGCCTAGGTCGGGTTGTCGCAGCGGCGGGCGATAGCAATGCCAGCTCACCATGACCAGCAACTCGTATCGAGAACGGATTGGTTGGAATCGGTCTCGGTATTAACGAGCAAGGTATTCCGTTCGTCGTAGCAGTTCGCTGCGGGGTTTTGGCTTGAACAGGAACTTGATCTTTTGAACATCGATTGGGAATCGTCCGTCGGTGTGGTCGTTCAAGAAGACCGCGGTGTTGAGCAGTCGGAGCGCTTCTGATTCGCTGGTGGCTCGTTGTAGTGACCGGTACAAAGCGGACCGAGGGTCTTGGGTGCCCGCGATCGCAGCGAATTCAACCGCTCGCATCACAACGAGGGGTTCGAGGTCTTGTAGCCGCTGCTCGATGATGGAATCCAGTGATGCTGCTTCGCTGCCGAAGCTGGAGCAGGCGACCAAAGCCCAGTAGCGAACCAGCCAGTCATCACTCGCGATTGCTTTCCGTAATTTTGGTTCGGCTTGTTCCCACGGCAGTAGGGCTAAATTCGCGACGTCGATCAATTCGCCAATCGCTTCACGATGTTGTTGGCCAAAGGCAACTGGTTGGTCTAACGCTGAATCGTATAGAGTCGCTTCGGTCATAAAGCTGAGATCCGGCATTGATTTCAGTCTTTCGTTCAACCGTTGTCGCATTTGCTTTAGCTGATCGGCAAATTCTGGATCGTCGGCAAGATTCTTGATTTCGTGTGGGTCATTGGAAAGATCATAGAGTGCTTCAGGAGCTTTTGGTTCAAAGAATTGACTTTGGACTTCGTTGAGTTTTCCTTGTTCATAGAGATCTCGCCATTCCTGAAAGGCGAGCATTTTGTAGCGATAGTTGTTCTGCAGCGCGTCAGGAAGAAATGGCTCAAAATTACGGATGTATTTGAACTTCCCTTGTCGCAGTGTACGCACGAGATCGTATTTTTCATCAAATCGATCGGCATATCCAAACGTTTCTTGGCGAGCATCAACTTCGCTTGCGGTGACACCCTTGCCTAGAAATGGTCGACCGTCCGTTCCGTCGGGCGGTGAGATACCGGCCAGGTTGAGCACGGTGGTCCCAAAGTCTACGAATTCAACAAATCCTTTGGTTCGGGAGGCCATTGGACGATCTGTCAGATGTCGGAATTGTTCGGGAACCCGAACAATCAGTGGCACATGCAGGCCCGACTCGTAGGCATAGCCTTTTGATCTTGGTAAAACGCCGCCATGATCGCCAAAGTAAAAGATGAACGTGTCGTCCAGTAACCCTGATTTTTCAAGCTCAGCGACTGTGTCACGAACCACTTTGTCAACCGCCATGATGCGGTCGTGATAGCGTGCCCGCGTGTAGCGAAAGGTCGCGGTGTCAGGAAAGTAAGGTTGAAGCTGGACCGAGAGTTGGTCGGTGACCGTCTTTGTTTCCATCGCGGAGGCGTTGAAGTGCAGACTGCCTTCATGCGAGATGGCAGTCGTTACGACGTGAAAAAAAGGTGTTTCATCGGTGGGGCGATTTTTCCAAGACGCCCGTCGAGACGAATCGTCCCACACGTCTGCAGATTTCGTGGCGTTGTAATCTTCTTTGCTTTTGTTTGTGGTGTAGTAGCCCGCGGCACGCAGGTAAGACGGGAACATTTTTACGCCCGCCGGCATTGTCGCCATCTTGCTGCGGCGATGAAATTGAATCCCGATTCGCGGGGCATAGCAGGAGGTGATCAACGTCGTGCGGGCGACGGAGCAGACGGGGGCATTTGAAAAAGCTCGGTCGAACGTGATCCCCTCGCGGGCGAGTGATTCAATAGCGGGCGCGATCGCACCGTGACGATCAAAGTGCTTGAGGTAATGGACCGAATTGTCCTCCGACATGATCCACACAATATTGGGGCGTGACTCTGGTTCCCGGGCGACCGCTTCCTGAGCTACTAATTGCCCGCAACTCAAACATGTCAACATGACGATGGTGGCGAGCCACGGGGGGCGAGTCGCTGAGCGATTAAGAGGGAGCGACATTTTCGTTGAATCGTGCACGATGGAATCTCTTGGATGGTCAAATTGGCATTGTCGTGTCGAACTAGTAGGATTTGTTTTCCCGGTCGACATTCTGCTTGCTTAGGTCGTTCTTGATTCTAGGCGATCTCGGCAGCCAAATCGCGTTTGGATTTGCATTCTTTGCAGTACCAATCGTTACGCTGGCGTCGTGAATGAATCGATCACCGAGCTGGTGAACTATCGCACGGGTGGGAGAGATTGGAAGTTGGTTATATCGCAAGTCAGGAGCACCGGTTGATGTCCTCACGAACTATGTCCTCACAAACTCCGGCAGATTGTAACCGGTGGTCCCTTGGGATCAGGGTCGGCAGAGGTTATGCAGTTTGTTGCATCGTGGTTGCAACGATGATACCCGTGTGGGGCGATCCTCCCCAAGCGGCGGCCAAGGGCGAGAAAGCTGATCGGCCTGTCCCCAAACTCTCCTTGCATTCTCTCTATCATCCCGAGCAGAAGTTTGATTATTTCCCGGAGGTCCCGCAAACTCACTGGATCGACGGCGCCGAGACAAGTTTATTGATTCGGCGTGCGGACCAATGGAACGAGCTTGATCTGCAGACGCTCGAGGAACAACCGTGGCCAGTTGTGAACCAATTGACTTCGCAGTTGCAGCAGCTTGATGGGGTGGATGAAAAGCAGGCTCGTAACGCGGTGATGACAACCGTCCCCAGCATGAAGTCAGCTGACGATCCGATCTTGGTAAAGATCAAAAAGTCGCTGGCGATCGTGTCGCCGCAGCAACCAGCTCGCTGGCTTTCGCGAGATGCCAACTCATGGCAGAACGTCACGCTGGATCCCGTCGGACGCCGCATTGCCTATGTCAATCAGGGAAACCTGTTTGTGGTTGATGTTGCCAGCGAACGGTCGCTGCAGCTGACTCATGATGGTTCCGAAACACTGCTCAACGGTGTCCTCGATTGGACTTACCAAGAGGAAATTTACGGCCGCGGAAATTATCAAGGTTTTTGGTTCAGCCCAGACGGGATGTGGATGGCGATGCTTCGGATCGACATCAGTGGGATCGAGCCTTATACGCTCGCATCTACTGCGAGTGAACGTGGGAAAGGGATTGTTGCGCGTTATCCGAAAGCAGGCGATCCGATTCCCCATGCGGAACTTTTTCTGTGGGATCTGCGTGGGTTGGATCAGGGCATTGTCCCGCCTCCGAAGCAGCTGGCGAAGTCAACGCCTCAGGCTCCAAGGATCATCACAGGTGTTTGGTGGAATACTCAAAAATTGACTTTGCTATTTTCGGTAAGTGATCGGCAGCAAAGCTGGCGCGAGGTATTCGCGATCCGGGACGATGCCAATGCAGGTATGCAGGCAAAGCCGAGCCTGCTTTTTCGCGAAGAAAGTCCGACCTGGATCGAACCTCCGGCAGCGCCGGCATGGAGAGAGGACGGGAGCTTGGTGTGGCGTAGCGAGGTGCCCAGTGGCCGTACACGTCTTTACCATGTCTCACCCAATGGAATGGTCGTTACGCCTTTGACTCCACCTCATTTCGATGTGCGGGACTTTCATCTGCAGGGGGAGCGTTTATTAGTGACAGGGGATGCGGTGAGCGGGACAATCGAGCAACACGCTTACCAAGTTGCGATGCAGCCCAATACGCCAGCCACTCTGGTGCCAATCACTTCCGAGTCGGGTTGGCACACTCTGCAGCCGAGTCCCCAATTGAAATGGGTCGTTGATCGATTTGGCACGCCGACGCAGCCCACCAAATTGTTGCTGCGGTCAGTCGATGATCAAACCACACGGGTGCTGGCCGAGTCGAAGTCAAAGCTCAAGACTGCGGTGATTCAGCCGCAGGTGTTCCGCATTCAAACGGCAGATGGAGTATCGCTGCCGGCGATGTTGATCCGCCCTGCCACAGCCAGCGAGGCAAACCCTTGCCCGGTCGTGATTGAAACCTACGGTGGTCCGTCGTCACCGGTCGTGAAGAAGCGATTCGCCGGCAACCGCGGCCTGTATCGTGAGTTGTTAGCCCGACAGGGGATCGCCACCCTGCTGGTCGACAATCGCTCCAGCGCGGGTGCCGGGTTGGCTGACACATGGAAAATTCACCTGCGAGTTGGAGAGCAGGAGTTTGCGGATGTCATGTCGGCAGTGAGTTGGCTGCGTGATCAGCCCTGGGTCAATGAGCAGAAACTCGCGATTCGGGGTTGGAGTTTTGGTGGGTTTCTGACTCTCTACGCGATGACCCATAGCGACGCATTTGCCGCCGGGATCGCGGGGGGGTCGGTAACTGACTGGAAGGAATATGATGCGTTTTACACCGAGCGGTACATGGGGCTGCCAAGCGAGAATCCGCAGGGTTACCTCGATACCGCGCCGGTTTACTCGGCCGATCAGCTCCAGGGGCGAGTGCTCCTTGTTCATGGTGAATCGGATGACAATGTTCATCCAAGCAATACCATGCGGATGGCGGCTGCCCTGCAAAATGCAGGGAAAGAGTTCGATTTAATGATCTATCCGGCCGCCGCTCACGGGATCCGCGATCCCAAGCAACTTTGGCATCTGACGCGAATGACCCACCGATTTTTGGAGCGTCAGCTTCTTCTAGATTAGGCAGGATCGATTTTCGCGAGCGAGCTAGGAATCGAAGCGACCGTCGTCGGATTTCCCCCTTGATTGGGGATTTCGGCCGCTAGATAGGGGCTTCCGGCCAAGTGCCCCAACCCAGGTCCTGTAAAGCACCTGTTAAACCGGGGTTTTTGGACCTTTGCGCCGTGACGGGAGGACGCTACACTACGCGGCTCGTTAAATCCATAAGTCCCGCAGCAACCGATCCTTAGAGAAGTATCATGTACGCCATCATCGTCGACGGCGGTCGTCAATATAAAGTCGAACCCGGCATGGAACTGGAAGTCGACTACCGTGATTTGCCCCAGGGTGAGAACTTGACGTTCGAAAAGGTGCTCGCGGTCAGCGGCGACGACGGGTTGCAATTGGGCGCTCCCACCTTGGAGGGCGCTTCGGTGACCGCCTCGGTGATCGGGCCAAGCCTGGATAAAAAAATCTACGTGCAGAAATTTCGCCGCCGAAAGCACAGCAAAAGCCGCATCGGCCATCGCCAAATTCACACCCGTGTGCGGATCGAAAAGATCGCCAGCGTGTAGAATCAGGAGCAACATTGTTGCTTCCATGCTCGAGCTTGCTGATGACTGATGTCTGGAACGTTCCTTGGCGATTATGAACTCGGCCCAGTTCGTGGCATAGGAACCGTCGGCACCATTTATGAGGCGACGCACCGTTTGACCGGTGTGTCTGTCGCTGTTAAGCGATTGAATGATGCAGCCAGCGAGGATGAGCTCATTCGTGCCAGATTTCGGCGTGAGATGGAGGTCATGAAGCGGTTATGTCATCCCAACATCCTTCGCTACTACGATGGTGGTAACCACGAAGGCCAGCTCTATTACGCGATGGAATTGGTTCGAGGGGGCACGGTTAAGGATTTGTTGGAGCTGAAGGGACGGTTCCCCTGGCAGATGGTCGCTGACATCACCAAGCAGGTCGCCTCGGCGTTGCAGCACGCCCACAACAACGGTGTCGTACACCGCGACCTCAAGCCCGGTAATCTGTTGCTGACGGCTGATGGTGACGTGAAGTTAGGTGACTTCGGTGTCGCCCGGGATTTGCGAGGGACCGACCTTACCGGCAGTGGGATGATGGTGGGGACGCACGCTTACATGTCGCCAGAGCAAATCACTGCGGACCAGTCACTCTCAGGGAAGGCAGACCTTTACTCGATGGGGTGTTGTGTTTTCGAAATGTTGACTGGGGAAAAACCTTTTTCAGGCGAAACTTACGCTCAATTGTTCAACAAGCACCTCTTAGCAGACCCACCGCGGATCGATTCAGTCGTCTCGAGTTGTCCGAAAGTGCTTCAGCAGATGACTTATCAACTGCTTGCCAAAAAACCAGCTGACCGTCCCTTCAACGCGCGGCAGGTTCAGGCGGTGATGCTGCAGTTGGATGAGGCGATTCAGGCAGGCGAATCACGCGACGGTGCGGGGACAGGCGATTCTCGCAATGGGGCGGGAGCGGTAGCCTCGGTTGGTCACGAGATGCTGAAGAAGCAAATTCAATTTCAAATGGCCCAGGCCCCTCCCCGCCAGATCACCTGGATCCATTTGCTCATCATGCTAGTCGCGATCGTCGCGATCATTGCTGGGGCGATCTGGATGCAGCGATAGGCCGAGCCAAATCGCCACGTTCGAGCTTGGGGCGGTGGCAGTATCGCGGCTCGCTGGTATCCTGCAGGGTTGAATTCCAAATGGTACCTGGTGTTTGTGGTACTTCCGAAGTATTCCCTGATTGGATAACTGAATATGTCAAAGCGAATGATTTCTCACGCTATCCTCGCCGCTTGGTGCCTTGCCTTGGTACCACCGGCTTTTGCCCAGGACGAGGCTGGCGCCGATTCGATTGGTTATTTCCTCGGCTACTCCGTCGGTCAGCAAATGAAGCAGTCGGGCTTCGCCGAAGGTGATTTTTCGCTCGAATCACTTTCGCAAGGTTTTGCCGATGCGTTTGGTGGTAAAGACGCCAAGTTGAATGACGAGCAGCTGCAAGCGACGCAGCAGATGATTCAAACGATGTTGGTTCAGCGTCAACAGCAACAGATGACTAAGAAGAAAACAGAAGGCACCGCCTATCTCGCTGCCAATGCGAAGAAGGAAGGTGTGAAGACGCTGCAGGGTGGTGTGCAGTACAAAGTAATCAAAGCGGGCGACGGCCCTTCGCCAGGACCTACCGAGACTGTCAAAGTTCACTACACCGGAAAGTTGATCAACGGAACGACGTTCGACAGCTCGGTAGAAAGAGGTCAGCCTGCGACCTTCCAGGTCAACCAAGTTATTAAAGGTTGGCAGATGGCGCTTCAGCAAATGAAAGTTGGATCAAAGTGGATGCTTTACATTCCTTCTGATTTGGCCTACGGCGAGCGTGGTAGCCAGGGCGCAATTGGGCCGAATGAAGTCCTCGTCTTTGAAGTTGAATTGCTCGCAATTCAATAGTTCGCGACAGGTTCATTTGCGACACTCAGTTGGCTTGATCGGAATGAATCTTCGATCGAGCCTCAGTCGACTGAGCTTCTTAAAGAGTTCGCCGGTTTGTCATTCGATGTGCCGGCTAATCACTTCGCCATCATTTTGAAGCATGCTTTGAGGCGCAGTCGACTTCCGACTGCAGAACCTTGCTCTATGCAAGGATCTTATGCCTGCTGGGAAGTTCGGTCTGCTCGGGAGCTTCGGTCTACTCGGGAGCTTCGGTCTGCTCGGGAGCTTCGGTCTACTCG
>JAQWPZ010000045.1 GCA_029245125.1 Rubripirellula sp. | reverse complement strand
CCTGCTGACCCAAATCCCGCTGAACAGTCTTGCGATCAGCTGTATCCCGCGTGAACAACCGGTCGTCGCGATAGATCATCGGTGAACAGGCCGAGGTAAATCGTCCCGATTGATTGAAGCTATGGAACCGCTTTTGTAGCTTGCTGGCGGGATACACAGGCGGGTTACTGGGCGTAATCACCTGCTGTTTCGGATTGGGCGGAGCATAGTGGGGATTTCGTCGGATGTTGTGATCGGCCAAAACATAATGCCACAGTGGGTAACTGTTCTGTACGCCGAACCAGTTCCCCCAATCATCGCGGACCCGACCATATTGCGAAGGACCACTTTGCGGATCGAGCATCCCAATCTCTGGACGAACGCGAAAGTCACGACTGCCAACTGCAAATTTCTCACCGGTCTGAAGGGACGTGATTTTGCTGCCTTTCCCATACCCGCCATGATGGCTGCCACTGGCACAGTAGACCCAGTTATCCAAACCCCAGCGCAAACCGTTGACCCGCAACTGTTGATTCCCTTCCAGAAACCCGGCATACAGCGTTCGTCGCAGGTCGGCTTTGCCATCACCGGTCGTGTCTTCCAAGTACAAAATCTCCGGAGCTGCTGTGACCAACACGCCGCGTCCCCATACCAACACTCCATTCGGAAAGCTCAAGCCATCAGCGAACAAGGTGGACTTGTCATATTGCCCATCGGCGTCGGTGTCTTCCAAGAATCGAACGCGTCCTCCCGCCTGACCTTTCCCATCCATCCCCAACGGGTAGTCAGCCATTTCCACCACCCAAAGTTTTCCGTCCGGCCCCCAATCGATCGCTACTGGATCGAGCACCAGGGGTTCAGCTGCGACAAGTTGAACCTCATATCCATCGGGCACGTGAATCGACTTGATCGCATTCCCCGGTTCCGTTGGTTTCGGCTCTTCCTGAATGGCGGACACCGCCGCAACCGGCTTACCAATTTGCTGAGCACCGGCAGCTTGAAAATGCGAGGAAATTTCGGCGGGCGTTATTGCTCGATCGTAAACGGCCACCTCATCAAGCATTCCTTGCAGGTTGGCAAAATTATCAGCGCGGCCACCCAGAAGAACTTGCGAGCACCGCTGGGGATAATCAACAGGCAGCTCACCGTTGATTTCAGGCTCGGCATCACCATTGAGATAGACCTTGATTTTTTGCCCCTGTCGCACCATCACCACGTGGCACCAACTTCCCTTGGCAATCTTCGTCTTCCCACTGACCAGCTGATCCTTCCGGTTGCCGTTAAAGACGATTAGCTGGCCAAGATTGGAATGCGTTCCGCCGAGGCCCAGATTGTCTCCGAAGGCACCGTCCACCCCATCAACCGCTCGAGAAAACAAATACGCCGTAACCGGGCGAGATTGCAAAGGCAATTCATTTCGAAACCATAGCTCGACGCTGTAATCGTCTTCGAGGCCACCGACAGTCGCTTTGACGCGGCCACCGCCAAAATTTGGCAAACTCGAATTTTCCCCAAGCGGTTTGGCTCCAGCCTCATACGTACCATGGTTTTTACTAACAGCATCGGATGCAACACCATTGGTGTCATCGTGGAGTCGCCAGTACGACACCGGCATTGATGCGAGAACAGCACTCGCGTATGCTCTCCGCGCAGCGTCATCCACTGGCTTCGCCCCCAGGATGATTGTCGGCTTTGGGCGCGGTGGTGCCACCATTCCCGATGCCTTGTACAACCGCACGACGTCACCGCTCTCTAAAGCTCGGTTAAACACCGCAACTTCATCGACCTTCCCGTCCAGCGTTGCTGCGGTACTCGCATCACTGCCGATTAACAAATGTGTCAGCGGAGGCGTCGCAACCACCGGCACTTCGATATCTGGCTCTGGATTTCCGTCCAGGTAAGCACGCAAATATTGATCATCTTTTGTCAACGTGACCTGCTGCCAATACCCCGTGGAAACTGGTGCCTTCCCAATCCAATTTCGGCCACCGGACCGCAAAACCAACTTTCCAGCCTGATCATCTTCCGAGTTGCCACCAATGACCAACGTCTCAGCACCTGTAGAAAAAAGAACTCCCGTTGTGTCCCGCACATCCGCCGGCAACATATTTTGAAACCAGAGCGTTACAGTGAATTGTTTGGGACTTTGCTTGATCGGAGCATCGACATGACCACCCGCGAGATACACCGCTCGATTACCGTAACCAGTCGCAGCAAAACCTTCTCCACTGGGCCCAGGCAGGAACAAGGCGACTCCGCCCCGATAGTGGGCAACATTTTCACCGATTGAATCAATCGCCTGCACCGACGTCATCTCATTCAACGACCAATGCGAGATGGGTTTTCGTTTGTGCAACGCACGCGAATAGGGTGTGAGCTCATCGACCATGATCCTACGTGGTTCCCCGGCAACCTCTTCCAGCAGAGTTAACAGCGTTTCCACAATCCGTGGCTCTGCTTCCTCTTCCAACCCGGCAGACCGTGCGGGCCAAGTCGTGTAACCGCCCAGTCGATGCTGCTCGGGCGGAGGGATGTAACCGGTCGCTCCATTGGCAAGCTCGAGGTTGAACGTGGTTTGCAGAGGACTTTGCCGTTTCAGTTTCAGTCCCGTAATTCCATAAACCTCATTCGGAATGGCGGTGATCCCGAGTTCCCCAATCCGAACCGCCTGCAAGACAACTTCAGCCACCGGGTTCTCGTGAATCCATTCCGCTTGATACGCATAGACTTCCTGCCTGTTTCTAGGCGGCAACTCACCCCGGGCTGCATTCAATGGCCTCGCCCACTGACGCCGATCTTGGGAAGGAGTTCTCAAGTCGATCATCAGACGTTGCTCGGACATGGCCAAAGAATGATCCGCCCGATGTTCAATCGTCCGCAGCGCCTCGATCACACGGCTTGCAACACGCTGCGAATATTGTTGCCGATTGATTGACTGCCGCGGCTTGCTGTAGTCCATCCAGTGCAGGTCACCACTGGTCCCTTGAGACATGATGCCAACAAACCCTGGCAATTCCGCTTCGCTATCTTGTTCGAGTTGTTGCTTGAGCATTCGCGCAACCTCTCCGAAATAATCAGCCGAGAAGGCACCTCCGCCAAAGTAGTGCATGGAAAGATTACCCATCACGCACAGCGGTGTCTCGTCCTCAGCGGAGACTACACTCAAAACGGAAAGCCACGGATCAATCGGACCTGCAGGGCTGGTGTAATTCGGGTTCTGATACCCTGGGTGCATCATCGCTCGAACCGTCTGGCCACCAAACGGATCGGTACCCATTTTGTCACTTCGCGTGATCCAACGACGACAATTTGTCAGATCGTCGGCTTTGATGGTTGCCCAGCCCAACTTGGCTGGCTGCAAATTTGTGAACGCATCCACAATCGACTTGGCGACACGCCCAGGGACGTACTTCACATACGGTTCATCCCTCGGGCAACCCAAGCACGCTGTCATGGCGGAGGGTGCAGAATGTGTGTGCGTTGCACTGATCAGAATTCGATCCAGCGCGATTCCAGTCGCTTCGGACGCCAGACGCTTAATCTCATCGCAAAGCGAGGTGGGAAACATACATGAATCGACGATGACGATTGCAATCGTTTCTGTCCCATCATCGAGAACCAACGCCCGTGCATGAAGCGGATCGAGCACCCGATCTGATTTCCCTTGCAGAAAGCCGCCATTCTGAAGGGCGGGTAGCGTCAGGGGTGAAATATCGACAGCCGCAGCACCCGCACGCAACGTGGCAGCGCTTGCCTGCGATCCCAGTTGAAAGAACAACGTCGCGAACAAAACAAGCAAACAAAAACGATGGTTCATGATCATTCGAAATCGCACTCTAAAAGTTTCGTCTTACTGCAAATGTCCCTGCCAAAGATGTCGTTTATCAGCAGGTCACTACTTAATAGGTCGCGAAGTGAAATTCACTGACACATCTGCTGGTCATTTAAACCACCAAGCTTCATGACCGAAAAGAAGCGTGGATTACGTTCCGATTTCGCACGGAGTCGACTAACGAATTGACGGTTGTCGACCAACTGTCTGCAACGGACAACTCGATTCACCCCGTGTAATCACGGTCTCTTGGCCGGCGTTAACGAATCGCCTCGCCAGCTGCATTGCCGAAATCCACACCCCAGTGCCGCACTCACTCAAAATGGACTCAAGCATTCACGCATTGTTCAGGCAAAGCGGGCTAAGCATACACCGCTCACTGCCAACGAATCAAATTTCCAAAATCGACGATCAAAGAATTGGCGGGCCAAACATGGTGGAAACAGAATCTTGCGCCTTCAGGCCCCTGCGTATTTAGGGCCCCTGCGTATTTAGGGCCCCTGCGTTCCCACCCCCGGAAATCCAACGACAACGGCTTCCGGTTTACCACCAATCGTCTCCCGCGATAGCACACCTTTGTATCGCGACATCCGGCTGAATTCGTTTAAAGCAGATCAAGCAGGGCTTTGGCAACCGCCTCGGAAGATGCAGGATTTTGACCCGTAATCAACTTACCGTCACTGAGTACATACGGATGCCAATCGTCAGACTTTGAATAGAGTCCCCCTTTGGCGACCAATTCATCTTCCAATAGGAACGGAACAACCTTGGTTAGCTGGACGGCCTCCTCCTCGGAATTACTAAAGCCGGTCACCTTTTTTCCTTTGACCACGAAGTCTCCGCTGGGACATTTTGCGTGAAGCAATACGGCTGGAGCGTGGCAGACTGCTGCAACCGGCTTATCCGCCGCCAGCAGAGCCTCAATCATCGCAATCGAATGCGGGTCATTCGCGAGATCCCAGAGCGGGCCATGACCGCCGGGGTACATCACCGCGTCAAAGTTCGCAGCCTCTAGATCCGAGAGCTTGCTCGAACTGGCAAGCGCTGCCTGAGCCTCAGCATCGCCCTTAAAACGTTCGGTCGCCGCAGTCTGAAACCCTGGCTCATCACTTTTGGGGTCGAGTGGCGGCTGTCCACCCTTGGGCGAAGCGATTGTGATCGTCGCCCCAGCATCCAACAGAGTGAAATAGGGAGCCGCAAATTCCTCCAACCAAAACCCTGTCTTAAGACCTGTGCTTCCCAGCTGATCGTGCGAAGTGAGAACCATCAGAATATCCATATTTCTTCCCTGTGAATTGGCAGCTGTTGATAACATCTTTGTGTCACGCTTTATCATCCCGCAGCAACACTAAATTGTCCACTCGACGCCGAGTTCACTTCCCGCAGCTTTCAATGAACCTAACCGATTCCAGCGTTACCAATCTTTTCAAAACTCACCCAACCCGTGATTCACTTAAGAAGGACACGGCGTCCAGCGGCGATCCGAGCTCACCTTGTTTCAATCTGATTGCTTTTTCAATGCATCCCGAAGTTGGTTCATTGAATATTGATTTGCCGTTGCAAAAAACGAACGCATCTTCTTGGACTGTTCCGTCTCGTTGTAGCCTAGCCCAACGACAGTGATTTTTGTTTTTGATTCTGTGAGAGGCTTAAAGTAAAAGATCGACCATGTTTCCTTGGCAGCAACTTCAAACTTGAAGTCCTCAGGAAACCCCGTCGCCTTCAATGAAAGCATACGTTTCGGATCGTAGCACAGGATCGTGTTCTCAATGGTCGTCGGATCGCCCAGCTTGCCATCCTTGTTGTAATTCGCTCGCCATTTACCACCAACCCTCAAATCGATGTCTGCAAGTGGCGCGACCCACATCTTCAGTCCATCGGTGGTTGTAAACGCATCCCAAATATCATCAACGCTGGCGTCAATCTCAACCTCGAATACCTCGCGATTCTCTTGTGCCATGGATGGAGAACAAAACGCGAGGGTGACCGCGAGTGCGTGAATTACATTTCGTATCATGGGATGCCTTTGCTTCGAACTTCTTGGATTTCGATACCGCTCAGATTACGAGGACAACCGAAACGAATTCATCCCTGTGAATGCGACTCGGCCCCCTGCCCTAACCCAGGAAATGAAATCCTAAACAGGTACGGTGAAAACGCAAACGACGCGAAACGATTGCTGGTCAAAGCTCTCTCGATAGAGTCTATCTGCTGTGCAATCCGTTCACATGTCCAAACTGCCCACACGACATTTGCTTCCGACTCGACCTGTGCGCAACCAGAAAAACGCAACAGCGTGGAATACTGATTCGATTGCTGCGTTTCTGATGGCAGCCATTCTTGGGCCGCAAACCGCAGCGATCAGAGAATCAAATTGCCGACGCATAAGCCACTAGTCAACGGGACCGATTCACCATTAGCCCGCAGTCGTGATAAGCCCAACTCGACGAAGCGTTCCTCACCGTCACAAGCGGAGCTCCCTGTGGCAGCGATCCCAATAAAAAGAAGCCTCGCTTTCACAATGGAAGCCTAGCCAAGTAGGCCGAATCAAGGAGCGAAGCGACGCCGATCCGGCACGTTCTGCAGCTGGACAGCGCCGCATTGTCGGGGGAGCGTCGATCAATACCAGCTCGACGCGTTAGCGAGTGGGTCATCGCCTTGTTTCCTTCCAATTTCACGACACATTCGGCATCGACCGATTTCGTACGTGTGGATCCACTCGCCGGTTTTACTTAATTGCGAGTATCGAAATGATGTATAATCCGACGCACTTCGATTGCCGCCCTGATCGAGATTCTTTTCTCCTTATTTGTTTTGCGATGCCAGATTTGCCAGCTGATGGTTCCCAAGCAGAGGGTGCTTCCGATGACGGTGACAGTTTGGATCGCGACTTAACGCAAGCCCATTCATTGGGTGATGCGGGCGGACCGGATGCCGGTGCTCAGCAGGGCGACAGCTTGGACCGTGGACAGACGCTCGGGCGTAGTGGATCGTCCTCTTCAGACATCAGCCAGTTTGATGAAGGCTGGGAGCAGACCGAGCAGGCAAAGGGTCTCGACACACGCTATGCGATCGAAGGCCCAATCGGTCATGGCGGGATGGGGGAAGTGTTTCGCGCCCGTGACACTCGGCTCAAACGCTCGGTCGCAATCAAACGCCTGAGGGGTGATTTGAGTCGGAACCGTCGAGCAGTGGAACGCTTTTCCCGAGAGGCCGAAGCAGTCGCTCGCCTGAATCACTACAACATCGTTCAAATCCACGATGTGGGCCAAGACCAATCGGGCAACTACATCGTGATGGAGTTGGTCGAAGGTGACAGTCTTTCGGACCGCTTGAAATCCTCGGGCGCGTTGAATCCGTCGAAGGCGATTGAATTGACGGGCCAGCTTTGCGATGCCCTGACGTACGCTCATCAGCAGGGGATCGTGCATCGTGACATCAAGCCGGCGAACATTCTGTTGGCCGAGGGGGATGTCCCGAAGTTGACAGACTTTGGCCTGGCCCGCCTTGAGGGCGGAGATCACGCTCAAACACGTGCAGGTGCGGTGTTGGGGACCATCGACTTCATGCCTCCCGAGCAGCATCAGGATGCGAGCCGTGCTGACGCGCGAAGTGACCAATGGGCACTGGCGGCGACCTTCTATCAGATGGTGACGGGAGAATCGCCGCGAGTGATTCGCCCGGACCGCTTACCCGAATCAACTCGTGAGGCGGTACTGCAAGCACTGGAAGAAAACCCAGAAAAGCGATTTGAAGATTGCCGAGCGTTTCGAGATGCGCTGGTGGCGTCGAACAGCAAGCCAGTCGAAACGTCCATTGCCCCCGTAACGTTGACGCGTGGTGAGTGCTCACAGTGTTCACACGTGAATACGGACAACATGGCATTTTGCGAGGCTTGCGGTGCCAGCTTGACGGTTCCTTGTCCCAGTTGCAATGAATCAATCGGCGTGTGGTCGACCTTCTGCGGAAAGTGCGGCACTGACACGAAGGAGTTTCTAGATTCACAACTTTCGGAACTGGTGCATCAACGCCAGGAGATCGATTCGATGCGTCGCGGCTATCGACACGCCGACGCGATCGTGCAACTGGAAGAGATCAGCCGGTTGGAACACCCTGCCTTAGAAGAACACCAGGCTTGGGCAGCAAAGATGATCTTGGAATACCGCGCCGAGTTCGCGGACCTGGAAAAGCAACGTGAAGATATTCTGAAGTTGGTGAATGAACGGATGTCGGCGCACGATGTGGAAGGTGCGATGCAGTTGCTCGACCGGATTCCGGCACCACTTTCCAATCCACGGATCGATGCACTGCGGAACCAGGTATCCACGCGGGTGGAACAAATTAAGACGTTGGGTAAAGAGATACGGTCGGCGGTCTCCTCTAAAAAGTTCGAGGGCCTGATTCCAAAACTGGAGGAATTTCTGCTACTTCGCCCGGCGGACAATAAGGCACGAAAACTGCTTTCACAACTCGAGAAACGACAAGCGAAGCAAGACGCCCTGGCCCTCCAGGCGGCGACTTCCCCAGACTCAAATCCCCCAGACTCAAATCCCCCGGGCTCCGATTCGCTGGGCTCCGATTCGCTGGATTCCGATTCGCTGGGGGCTACGACCGTAGCTGCAGGCTCTGCTGTGTTGCCCCATCGGGACGGGGAATTGGGATCGTCTTTCCTCGACGCCCAACCCGACTCGAACCCTGCGCCCCGACCGGTGAATGCAAACAAGAATCGCCAGCGACGGAAACGTCGCACGTTGCAAATAGTGGGTGTCGGTCTGATGACCTTGTTCCTGCTGGTATTGGCTGGAATGCAATGGATCGGAGATCCCCCAACTTCGAACAACCCCGTCGTTGAATCATCGGCGTTGGCTGCCAATTCCGAATCATCCACACTCACTTCCCCAGGGCCCACCCCGCCCGCACAGACGACAGACCAAACGGAAACCGAACGACCCTCGCCAGCGAATGAGACGGGTGAATCACAGCCGACCAACACTGCGACGCGAACTGCTGGCGATCCACCAGAACCAACCCCGCCAGAACCAACGACAACGACAACAGAACCAACGACAACGAATTCCGGCTCGAACAGCACAGTCCAAACCATCGCGGGTGACTGGGAGCCGTTATTCAAGGGAGTCGATTTAACAGGGTGGACTGTTGGCTTCAATCGATCCAATCAACAGCAGGGCGAGCATCGATGGAGCGTCGATCGAGATTCCGGAATCATCCGGACTGAAGGGGGTGAACATGATTTCTTGATCTCTGATGAAAGCCTGGAAAACTACACCTTGGATCTGAAGTGGCGGTTCCCTAATGGAGCAGAGAAGGGTAACGGGTCAGGCATCATTCTGCATTCCGACGGTACGTTAGCAGAACGCAACCCCAAGGGAATTGAGATCGATTTATTTAGCATGCCCAGCCAAGAAATGGAAATGCTTCGGCAACAGACACGCTTGGAGGGAAAGCCGGGAATGTTCGGAACTGGATGTCTAATCACCTACGCATTCAAAGCGGCGAATTATTCTGGCGACGTGGATGGGATCATTGGGGAAGGCCATAAGCGAAACCTCGATCGGATGGCAGTTCCGAATTTAAATGCTTTAACAGCATGGAACCGTCTGACGGTAACTGCCGTTAGAGATCGGCTTGTTGTTCGCATCAATGGTTTCGTTGTGAATGAAGCCTGGGGACTCAGTTCGCGAAAAGGGAATATTTGTCTCCGAAACCAAGGACCCGCAGTCGAGTTCAAAGACGTTCACTTAAAGAGATACTTGACAGAACCAGAAGCCGAATCCGCACTTCTGTCGGGTAGGTGGAAGGCTGTTTCGCAGCAGATCCGAGGCAATTCTTGGTCGCGCAGCGCAGTCGACGCTCACAAAAAATCAGTGGAATTCAATGGCAACCAATTTGAGATTCGTTATCGACATAATTCGAAGGAAGTTGTTGAAATCGGTGTCTACCGTCTAAATCCAACTTGGATTCCTGCATGGATTGATATGAGCGGTCAGTCCCCAAACGCGAGTCCCATTGAGTTCAGCGGGATTTACCAATTCTCGGATGAATTTTTCAAACACGCGTTTGTAAAAACGCATGAAGCTCCTACGCGAACTCGCCCCGACAAATTCTCTGGAAAGACCGAAGAACTTACGTTTTCGACGTCCTATGTTCGTGACACGAATCACAAACTAGTTCTTCCCACCTTTGTCGGTGGATAACTGCAATCCAATGCAAATAACCGCAACCCGCCTGCAGAGCAAGATGTGGATGCGAATGCCACTAACCTAAATTCAGCATCAGGCAAATCAACGGAGAAGACCGAATCTCCCACGAGAACCGCCACACGCACTGGTAAACAAACAAGAAAGCGAACCCCACGTCCCAAGCTTGTTAGACACGTCTTCAACAACGAACGCGCGATCAAGAATAATTGGACCGTAACAGGAAGGTCACAACTTGAGGGACAGGGCCTTCGGATTTTCGGGGGCGCTGGAAGATTAGAACCGGGAGAACCGGGTGCGGTTACGCTCCTCGAATCGAACGATAAATTCGTTGGTGATACTGAAATCATGATTGGGTATGAAATGTCGAAAAATTGCGAAATGATTCTGCACGCATGGGATCAAACTTTTACCTTCACAGCGACGGGAAACGCGATTGCTCGGTTACAACGAGTTGGAGACAGGGTTACATTCACAAGTGGCAATCAGCAACCACGCACAATCATACTGAAGCAAGTCAATTTAGATTCAGCATCAACCACTTCAATTCATTTGGATCGGCGCAATCTCTCTCGGTCCAAAATGCAGCTATTGATTCGAGAAATCACCATCAATTCGGTAATCGCCGAGTAGGCAATATCGAATTTTCTCTGGAGGCTTTCGATGCTGAACACGTGATCCCGCTTTGGATTCGCCTACACCCTGTCGACCACCATCGAGTCAAATTACGTGCGCGGGCAATGAAGGCGACTGTGCACTGCTTTGGAGATTCGGAAGGTCAGCTAGGCACTGTCTCGCAAATGTGAGCGGCACGGCGCTAGCCGCCGGCAAGAACCGTGAAAAGCCGATGGCTCGCGCCACTCCGCTCAACAGCAGTGCGTGGAATTCGGTGCAAATCCATTTGCGAGACAGTGCTAGGAAATAATGAGTGGTTCAATCCCTACTCGAATCAATCCAGGCAACCAACTGACTTGTCAAGAATTTTCTTACCAACGTTCCTCGGGGTGCAAGCTGAAATCACTTTTCGATCGGTGCAGAGAAAACCGTTTCGTTTTGTTGATCCCTCAATGCAATTTCCGCTTTGTCTTGAGTCACCTGAACAACGGCGCGGGGATTTCCCGTGCTGTCGCGGACGCTAAGCCCTGCCACTCCCTCCATCGCCATCAGCTTAATCCCACCATCGCCCTTCGAAACCGACATCACAGCGCCACGAGGAGCATCAGTGAGTGTCGCTCGAAAACGGCCCTGCTCGTCGTAAATCACGACGCCGTAACCCTCGTCAGCCTTACCAAGTCGAATTCGAACGCCTCCGTTACCATCCACGATTTCGAGTTTCTGAGTTTGAAGGCTTGACGTAGCGGAGTTTTGCGCAGCACCACCCAAAATAAGGAAGGTGGCGACGGCCATTGTTCCCATCAGCATGCCGGTGAGACGGCGACAGCGCTTTTCAAGTTGTCCAATGCGTTGTTCAAGTGTCACAAGGATTCTCCGGTGCAGTACGTTGAGGAGCAATAGCTGGCGATTTTTGGCACGGTACTTTGGTGCCGCCGTGACCATTCACGTTATGCTTTGAGTTACCCGTGTCAAGGTTGTCATGCCGCATCGGTCAAGACCAGCTCGCAGCGTAAGTTTTGATGTTGCGCGGCGAATGCATTCTTCGCATTTCGAATGAGGAGATACGAACTCGACGTTCCCCCGTCAATGCGGCGCTGTCCAGCTGCAGAACGTGCCGGATCGGCGTCGCTTCGCTCCTTGATTCGGCCTACTTGCCGAATCTGCTTTTGATGTTGCGCGGCGAATTCATTTTTCGCATTACCGTTACAGGAAGTGGGGATGCGAACTGGCGCTATCCAGCTAATGAGAGCTTCATCGCGTTAGAGATCGCGAACGGCATGCAAATCACAACTGCTAGCGATCATCGAGTTCTTTCTTTTCTCCCCTTAGCAGCACCCGCCCCTGACCACACAACTTCAAGTAGTAATCCGAGGGCAGTCCTTCATACGTCTGAAAGTTGGACGCACCGATCGGCGGATCATTGGTGCATTTAAAGAGTGCCGTTCCCTCGTCAATCTCATCGAACATGGCTAAGTAGGCGGTTTGATTCCCCGCTTTGTGCGTCGCTTTAAATTGATCTTGTAAAAACTTCCCTTTCAGTCGCGGGATGCCATCCCCGGCATGCTCTTGGCCTTTGAGATTTTTCCAACTGAAGCCAGGAAACAAAACAGGCAGGTAAGTAATGTCGCGGCTTGCGCACCAAGCGAGGTCCGCTTCTTGGTGCTGCACGATATTGCTGATCCTGTAGCCACCATTTCCATAACGGCCAATCGACCAGGGGCTAATCACATCCGCGAGTTCAAGCACCTTGTGTAGATGGGGATCATCCGTTGCATCGCGGTCTTGCGTCCGCCAGTAATAGGGGACTCCCAGCATGATGCTCATTCCGCCCCAATCGGGATTGTGTTTCAGCAGGCGAATCAACCACTCCGTTTTTTCCAAGCTGTAGTTGCGGTCATGCTCAAATCCGACGCCCCAGATCGCAACGAGCGGCTTCCCATTGAGATGCAGGTAGGCCGAATCGTGCGGATCGGTCCCCAATTTCATCCTCTTGCGCAACTGCTTCCAATCTTCTGCCAATCTCTCAAAGTCGTCGTCCCGCATACCCGACAAATCGTACATCAGCACCCAGCAGCGTTTATGCCGAATCGCAGCATCCCGACAAAGCATCAACTTTTGATTCTCAAATTTCACGCGACGCTCGTCGCTCCCGCGAGAAATCGCCTGGACTCCGAACCGCTGCACAAACGCGCCATCGATCCCATACTCGGTCATCCATGAAAAATGGCGGTTGACGGTTTTAGGATGAATTGAACTAAACACATGTGCGGTTCGGCCATCCGCATGCTGAAAGGAAGTTGCGAATTTCTCATCGTCATCGAACTCGGTAAGATCGGGCCAGAGGTCGATTGTGCAGTCACCTGGCTCGAAGCGACCTCGCCGTTTGTAATGCTGAAAACCGAGTCCCGCTCCATCGCCCTCGGCGCGAAACCACCCCTGGTATCCGGCCACAACGCGCCCCTTAAGTCCCTCCGGTTTCTCTGCCAACTCTCCCACCGCGGCAACGGGCGCTAAGGCCTCAAACGCTGCTTCGCGAGTGACCACTTGCGCATCGGCCACCGAAGTCAGGCAAGAAAACGCCAGTAAAATAAATCTCATCAGCAACACCTTGAAACCGCCCCGCATTGAATGACGCGAATCAGTGACGAACAGAAGCCCAGTCATTGGTTTACAGAAGCCCAGTCATTGGTTTACAGAAGCCCAGTCATTGGTTTACAGAAGCCCAGTCATTGGTTTACAGAAGCCCAGCCA
>JAQWPZ010000037.1 GCA_029245125.1 Rubripirellula sp. | reverse complement strand
AGTACTCGAGACACCAAGTCACTAAAGTCGAGGTGTTCCTTGAGAATCCGCATCAGCAGCGGAAGTTCCAGCCCAACCAGCACACCGATCAGAAACACCATCCCAAAGAGAATGATCCGAAACCAATCGAGCCATGCGAATGAAATGAACAGCAGCGGAGCCGAGGCTCCCCCGAGCAGCGCAAGCCCCAACTCCACTTCGATGAAGGTGCGGGCTAACTTCTCCTCGACATACTGGGACAACCAGGCACCTACCCCCAAAGCGGAGAGGTAGACACCAATGACGAGTGAAAATTGCGTAACGGAATCGCCTAGCAGATAGCTCGCCAGCGTTCCCGCCAGGAGTTCGTAGACGAGCCCGCACGTCGCAACCGCCAGGACATTCAGATAAAGCAGTGATAGCGGTGCACGATTGAGCAACGTTCATTCCATCCGCAGTTGTCTAACCCAATACCGACGCCGCAATGATGAGCGAGATCCCAATGATGATCGCCCCCAAAACAATTGCCACAGCAGTGTTGTGCTCTTCGAGTATCTCTTGGTTCAGCGAAAACGGTGTCAGTTTTTCAACGAGGAACAAGCCCCCGATAAAGACCACGATTCCGATCACCGAAAAGACGACCACCGCGAGCAGATGTCCACCCAGCACAGAAAGCTGACTCGGCGCTTCAGCTTGAGCCAACAACCATGACGACTGTAGCTGTGAGATTTGATTAAGCAGCACTATTTTCCCCCTCCCCAAGAACCACCGTACGAACGTCCCCCACTTGAGAACGAACTTCCCCCTTTCGAGAGACCATCAAGCATGCCCAAGTTGGGAGCCCGCCACCCCTTGGCGGCAGCCACCCCAAACCACAGGCAAACACACATTCCAAAAACCAAATATCCCATCGTCAACGATGAAAGCGATTTCACGACAATTTACTCCGTAGCGTATGGGCTGTAGTCACTATTCTCCCAACGCTTCTTTTCGAAAGAACCTTGATAGAACAACATGCCGACGGGGACTGCCGAAACCATAAGTAGCCCGTAGAGACAGAGCCAACCGTCAGCTCCAGTTCGGGTGCTCGCTGTGTAAAACGCAAGCTGCAAGATTATCAGGACAGCAGCAAAGGCAGCCCACGCGTAGTAAAGTTTCATGCCCGCACCTTCGAATGGTTGAATCACCCCCACACCCCAGGGCCGCGGAACGCTGACGCCAAATGCTTTCTCAATTCTTTCCGGCGTGATGTAAGTTGCTTCCGAGATGCTCACCTCTTCAGATTTCTTACTTCCCGACCACTCGAAAGAAACCATCTCGGGCGGTGCGATGAAGTCTGCCGTGCGAACTGTCTCGCCTACTTTCACCTTCCAGTAAAACTCACCGATGACATACCGCACGTGAGCCTTCCCGCGATCGTAGATCCGAAAGCGTTTACCATTGTGTTGAAACCCCTTCCCGATGCCTTTGCCCGGTGAGATGGAATTTTGGGGGGGTCTGACGAAAGACCAATGTCGCTCATTGTGCACCAGCCAGCGGAAGCCAGCCGACGGTTCATACAGCAGGTATTCATTCCAGGGGAATGTCTTGCCTTCCCAGACGGCATATCGCCGCATAAACCCGATGACCGTGTATTGATGACCGAACAACTTACCTTCACTACCGAGCGGAATCGCAATTTTAAATTGCTCTTTTGACTTCATCTTCTCGAAGAAAATCAGCTTTCCATTTTCGGCATCCAGGAGTGAGTTGCAATGAACGCAGGTGACACGAAGCGTTTGATCGGGTGCGCGGAGTGTCAGTTGGCCACCACATTTGGGGCAATTCAATTGAGCTGCCGTCGTGGCGATCTTCTCCTCTTCCATCTGCCAGCCTTGGCCGACCAGTTTCAGGTCGGCCAGTGATACCGCTCGTCCGACAAAGAGGCTCGGCTCGTCTCCATATTCAAGCGTCGCAAATCTTCCCTTCTCGTCTTCCATATCGACAAAGTGGTGCTCACCTCCCGGTCGAAAGGCCCAGGGAATATCACCTTCAGCTGATGCATTTTCGGCGACTCCGCGTTCCTTCACAGCGAAGTTGCCACCAGCGATTTTGATTTCAGTGCCGACATCCATCGCATCGTAATCGGGCAGGCTTGTTCCCTGTTTGAGCCTGACTTCGGTCATCATGTAAGTCTGCCCCTGGGCTTCGGCTAACCATGCCCATCGACCGCCCGGCAGTGCCAAATACCATTCGTCCCAAACTCCACCCGCAGGATGGCGATATTGCACACGTCCCTGAACGGTGAACTCTTTTTTGTTGTACTTCCCCGTCAGACCACGCCGTAGTTTAGTCGAGGTTTCAATTAGGTCCGCAACTTCACCGTAGTTTTCGACGACGCCCTCACCACCTCGACCAACCGATGCCTGGCAAAAATCGCAGACCGCCACAATGCCACCGATCGGAAAAATGACCGGTGCCCCACATGACGGACAAGATGCAGTCCTTCGCTTCATGACATTCCCTCCTGCGATCGCATGTGGGCCGAACTCTCGAGTGCCTGTGTCTCGGAATTGTTCAATTGAAGCCCCCTCGCAAATTGCCGTGTTTCTACTCTTTCCGCACCGAGCCGATGCTGCAGATGCGTCGACCAGTCCCACGCAGGACGCGCACGGCAACAGTAGAGGTTGAACGTCGCGAGTTCATGCTCCGGATAGGTATGGCAGGCAAGATGTGACTCGCTAAGCATGTACAGCATCGTGACGCCGTTGGGTTCATCAAACTGATGAGCCTGAGGATCACCAATTACCTTCAAACCAAGGTCCTGCACCACTTGGTCGCAAATCTGTCGCACTAAATGAAGATTGCACAATCCTTCGACGTCACACTGAAAAGCTTCCACCATCCATTCGATACCAGTAATCAACTCCGTCGGTCCCGGGTTTGCCCCAAGATCACGAATCGTCAGTTGGCTGGAAAGTTTTGTCATCAGTGGTGTTTACTGCACTTCCATCTTAAATTCCGCAGGCATTTTCAGCCTCACTTACATTCCCGCCAAACACATTTCGCAAGCTTCTTGCGTTGCTTAACCGCGGCCATCGTAGATGATTTGAACCCGCTCGGGTGAAATCATTGCGGGAAGTTTACTCAAAAGAAACCAATGGCTGCGGTTTCAACGACTAGCTGCGGTTTCAACCATTAGCATCCGCATCAACAATCTCCTACGGTGCTGGAGGTGGTGGCGGCGGTGTTGCCGCCGCGAAATAGCTGGCCAACTGGGCAGCCTGATCTGCCTTCAGCCAAGAATCCATCCCGGCCGTCCAAACCATCGTATCTCGAGCGACTTCGCCGCTGGTGATCCCAGCAACCAATTGTTCCACGCTGTACGGGCCTTGCGTTTGCCCATTGACCGCGATGTGCCAGGCGGCGACAGGAGGCGGTGGGGGCGGAGCTGGACCTGCTGGGCCAACTGCCGGCATCGCTCCACCCGCGGCGGCCCCGCCCGCGGCGGGCATCATTCGATTGGCCATCGCAAAGCCCATTCCCAACCCCATGCCATCTGCGGCACCACCCCCCGAAGGGTTCTCGGCGGCCATCGTCATCGCTTGACCCATTTGATACTGCTGGAACTGATTCATATTCCCAATCACTCCCATGCTCGTTCGCGTGTCGAGCGCTTTCTCTACAGACTCGGGGAGTGAAACATTGACAATGAACAACGCGGGACAATCCAACCCGTATTCATCATCAATCCGTTCGACAACTTCCTCACGCAGTGATTCGGAAAGCTCAGAGTACTTGGCCGCCAAATCAAGTGCGGGAACTTGCAATTTTCCAAGCAGGTCGGCGAAGGATGAAGCGATGATCGAGCGGAGCAATTCGGTGATGTCATCGGTACCGAATTCACCATCGGTGCCGACAATCTCGGTCAGCATGGCCTTGGCGTCGACGGCACGCAGCGAGTAGGTGCCAAACGCACGAATCCGGATAGGACCGAACTCCGGGTCTCGCAGCATGATCGGATTCGGCGTGCCCCACTTCAGGTCAGTCACCTGCTTGGTGCTGACAAAATAAACTTCTGCCTTAAAAGGACTCTCAAAGCCATACTTCCAACCCTTCAGCGTTGACAAGATTGGCATGTTGGACGTGGCTAATTCGTAGTGGCCTGGCTCGTAAACATCAGCCAACTCACCATTGGATACCAAAACTGCCACTTGGCCAGGACGAACGATCAGCTGCGCCCCATTCTTGATTTCGTTTTGGTGTCTGGGAAATCGCCAAACCAGTGTGTGCTGAGAATCATCGATCCATTCGATGATGTCGATCAGTTCAGCGCGAAGTTTGTCGAATAAACCCATCATGTCACTCCGGATAAGGTGGAATAGATCGGCAGTCGGAAAGAACGTTTGCTCAATCTTGCTGCCGGCGGCAAGTATATGGGACGCTAATTACCGCCGCCAGTGTTATGGCTCGCTTCGCTACCTCACTGGGCGCATAAAGTCCGAGAATTCGCGTTTTGCTGCACCTCGCACACTCGGTTTCCTGACTTCCTAACCGATGGTAAAGCTGACCAATCCACCTATCCCTTCCAAACCAAAATCAAGGCAACCGAAACACCGATCGTATCTCAGATGCAAAACCGAGCCGATCAAAGGTTCAACGCATAAAAAATCGTGCCACCGTGGATCGAATGACCTGCGACTCTGAAATCAGTCGACGACGAATCGGTGGAATCTCGATCATTCGTCCATGCGATATTCGCGATTGGCTTTCTTTCGTTTTCGCATCCGTTCTCTTTCTTTTTGCCATTCATTCAAGGGATCAACGTCAGGATCATCTTCGATCGCCTGCACGGTATCACACGCGGTTGAGAACGCCGAAAATGCCATCCCCATGGTGCTGATGATCGGAATCAGCATCGCACCGACAAAAAGTTTTCCCCAGACTCCCACCGGCGATGCATCGCCATAGCCGACGGTCGTGGCGGTAACGATGGTAAACCATGCACCATCAAGCAAACTCCCAAACTTGTCAGGCTGAGCTTTGTGCTCCAGATCCAAGCAGATTGCGGTAAAGAAGAGCCAAACAATCGCGATCGAAAATGCCATCCCCTTTAGATTGTGGTAAGCACGGTAAAACTTCAAAGCAGTCAACTGAAGTGTGCGACTGTATCGAAAGAACTTCAGCAAGCGAAGGATCCGAAAGGACCGAATGACGCCCGAAAACGAAATCGGCAGAAACAGCCCCACCCAAAACGGAGCGAAGGAAAGCAGGTCAATCGCGCCCCAAGCGTTGAACGGGTAGGAAGTGGTCGGCGCGTTGTAAAATCTCGGATTACTGCGCAACCATCGCACAAAAAACTCAAACGAAAAAAATGCGACAATCAACCACTCGCACCACTTGAATACCGGGCTAGCCTCGTAACTGCTCTCTAAATGGTTGCGAAGTGCCAATTCCTCTTCGATTAAAAAAATGATGATGCTGAATACGACGACCGGCTTCGCAATGCGGTCAACCCAGCGAATCACCGTGTTCCACCTTGCCTCCGAGATCTTCCCCATCTGAGCGACTCCATCAGATAATTCGATTCATACTCTTCAAGAATTGAATAACTTACACCCATCACCACTCTCTGTGCTCGACCGAGATACAGTTTATTTCGCGTGGAGCCTGCACCGTCCGATTCATACCGCGGTAACGCCAATCGCTGACGCAAGCCTTGCTTCGTCACATCATGACACAGACGCTGTCCCGCAATTCGTTGAATCATTTCCAAGGCGGTGCGAATGAATTCAGCTTTCTATGCGAATGCTTGCGAGCCACAGAATCGCTGACAAATGGGAAACTCCACAGCTTGCTCTTCCATGTTGATGGCTAATCAGATGCTTTTGAATGACGGCATCCATGAGGTACCGCGATGGTTCGCTTTCACCCCTGCGTGACCGAGCGTTCGCCCAAACTGGCCGACACAAACAAGCCAATCCAGCCAGCAACAACACCGAACACGAATCCGCTAGCGTTTACAAATACCAGCGTGCTTCGCCAACACGATCACCAAAGCAAACATTCGCAGCCAGAAGCGTGCACACAAAAAGCAACGGACGCGAATCAGAATGGAAAGTAATCACGAGCAGACGCACTGCCACTGGAAACTCGGTTTGAAAATCCAATGAGCACCCAACTCAATTACCAGTCTCTTGCACCGCCAACTTGGTCTATTAGGTTGTGTCAGTGGGCTCTGTCGATTCGGTCGCGTCAGTGGGCTCTGTCGATTCGGTCGCGTCAGTTGCGTCCGCTGGCCCCATTGCGTCTGTCGATTCAGCTGGACCCGTTGATTCAGCTGGACCCGTTGATTGGGTCGCGGATTTGATTACAGCCAGGTCTCTCGTCAATCGCCGTTCAACAAACTCGACGTGCAAACGCAAATTGTAAAACTCTTGCATGTAAGAAAGTGGCACGTTGCTCAAATCATCGAGCTCACCTTCCATGGTCAAAAGCGTCTTCTCGTGTTTGTGCAGCGTTTCGATATCGGCCTTCGAGCGCAAGTCGATCTCGATTCCACGCAAGATTTCGTACCAGCGATAGATCCGAGAACGAATCCGCCAACGGTACAGTGGCGGGGCAATACGAAACAGGGGAAGCAACAGCGTTAATGCCGGCAACAGTAAAATTTTGCCACGATCAACAGCCGATGCGACCCAAAACGGCAAGTACTTTTGCAAAAAAGGTGGCCCGTCATCGAAGTACATCCTCGCTGACTCATTCAACGGAAACTCAACAAATTCAGCGGAAGGGAGTCGCCCCCGTTGAAGCAAACTACCGTCAGTGGAGTGCGTTTCAGTCGCCGCGCGAAGCAAGAGCGGGATCAAGGCATCGTGCAACGCACTGGTTGCCACCAAGTTGGCAGCAGGAGCAACCAGGAGAACATCCGAACGCGGAAAATCTTGCTCCAGGTCGATCACACCCTGCTCTAAAATCACCGACGTCAAGAACGGATGGCGGCGAGCATAAGCTGCATGCCGTTCAAAGTTCAGTAAACGAATCCCATCATCGGCGATTAGCTCCCCAATCAAATCGGTGCTTGGAGAAGTGACAAAAAACGCTGCGTCCACCTCCCCCTGTTCCAATAGCCCTCTAGCGTCTGAGCCACCTGTGCTCACCAATTTGGTACCAACAGAATCGTCGATCCCGTTGTCGCCAAGCAACAACATCGCCATCGATGCAGTCCCACTGCCAGGCTGTCCGATGGCGATTCGCTTGCCCCGTAAATCTCGCAGATCCGAATAGGGTTCCTCACTTCGATAAAAGACCCAAACCGGTTCGAAATACAAGCTTGCCAGCGATTCGATGTCACCCGCTTCAATCGCACCAGTCGGTGCCGTTCCGCCTTGAACGATGGCCAAGTCGACTTCGGCGTCATCCTGTAATACTTGATAGTTCTCGATCGAGCCATTTGTCTGCCGCAGCTCGAGGGTCACCCCATTCCTCAGTAGATTCCTCGCGTACGATTCTGCAAACTCGTGGTAGGCAGCATCCTCTGAACCAGTGACCATCACAATCGTGTTTGGAGGTGCTGGCTGGATGAAAAACCACGCGAGTGCGAATCCAACCAAAACAACCAGGAACCCTCCGCCCCAAATCTTTAGCAGCAATCCTTGGAATTGACCTCGCGTCTCGCGGAAATGCTTAATCAATAGGCGGTCGCCACGAAGACTCATGATTCCCCATCCAAGTTACCGTTGCTCACGATTCTGCTCACGCTCACAGTCAATTCGCCCCATGAAGAACCTTGGCCTCAAAGCGTCACCCTGATTTCAGTGCGACGAATGATTCAAAAGCAATGCCATTCACGTTGCGGCTGACTCCTCGCGGTCGTCATCACGCCTTAATTATAGCGATCTGTGCGGTGAGAAGTGCGGTGAGAAGTGCGGTGATCTGTGTGGAGCATGTTCTGCGGCAAGCAGCTTGCGTCAATCAACAACCACTCATTGTGAAAACGTCGGCAAGTCGCCCAAACTCCCTCCAGAAATTTCCTTCCGCAACAAACACGGCCCAAACCAATCGCGGAACACCTCGAGTGACTGGGAAATGCCCCGGCAATGCTGGCAGCCGTTCTTGACAACGACCTGAGTGAGACAAATGCTGAGAATGATTTCCGCAACGACTGACGTTAACCCGCTCCGCAAGCACGCCTCGTTGAATCAAAATCGCCTCGCTATTTAGGCTTTCGTGACGAGGTTCATTCCGTCTCGGCCACGATAGGTCAACAGCAACGCTCCATTGGCGGCGCATGCATCGAACACCGCTTCAAAAAAACCATGCTCGCCAGGCCATGGGAACGCGAAAAAAAGATCAAATTCACTAAGTTCCCGACCGATCAATTCGTAGATGTCATCTTCTTCAGTGCTGACATTTTCAACTTCGGCGGCGACGTCGGCCAGACCTTCGACACCCCTCGGAACAAAACTGCCGCAATAAAACTCAGCTGCGTTTCCAAGCTCCTCGGCGACCTGATTCGCTTGCTCGACCAAGCGTGATTCAATCTCGATGCCAACTGACTCCATTCCACGCAATGCAGCCAACATCGCGCCGACACCAAAGCCCGCACCGAATTCGCAAAAGCGATTGCCAGCAAGCAAATGGTTCTGCTCGATCCAAGTAATCGCTTGATCAAGCAAATGGAAGTCACAGGTGACGAAGTTTTCGATGACCGCTTGATCAGCCAACATAAACGCTTCAATCGCATCGTTGGCGGTATCGATCAGGTGCTCCGCACCTTTGGCGTAATGAAGCTGATTGATCGTATCGGGGATCTCAATGGTCTGCAAAGTCATAATGGGTGCAAACTCAATTCGCTCGGATGCGCTGTCCGTCGTCACTGAGGGTGAACAGTTTTTGTTCGTTTTCGGCAACGACTTGATTCACCTGCTCGGTTGTAATCGTCTTACCCGATGCGTTCGCATTTTTGACAAGCTCTTCGACGTTCAAGTAACCTTCCTCGTCGAGCTTCAAGCCAATCGAGTGCGGTTCATGGCGAAGAATGTACGTTAAATACTTACTGATTTTGGTGAGTCGCTTATTCATTGTCGCAGTTTAGCGAAAAAATCGTCGTTTGGGATCGCCACCCACAAACTTTATCCCTGCTCCTCGATGGCTGACTCGCGAATGCGGCTACGGTAGATCGTCGCAAGCTCTGCGGGACAAACCTCTCACCGGATCAGAGCGAAGGCGTTCAAGCACTTCGTTTCTCACCCTAGAAGATCAGCAGGCGAGCCAGTTCGGGCCCATAGGCATTGGTAGCGATCGCAAGCGTCGTCGCGACAAATCCACCAGCAATAGTAATGATGATGATTTGACCACCTAGGATGAGCCAGATTCCGCCTCGCGAGCAACCGATCTTCGTCATCGTAACGATCTCGGCATGACGGAGACGGATCGACAACACAATGACAAGGGCCATCGTGAGCAAGGTGACACATGAGATCACAGCGATAATGGCGACCAGGTAACTGCGAATCATCACAACGCGATTGAGCAACGAATCCATCACGTCACGGGGTCGCACGATCTGCACCGTTTCATCGGGAGAAAAATACTGCCCCAATAGGATCGTTTGGGCCCTGGTGCTATCGGGTATCACAATCATTGCCGTGATTGGAAATTCATCACGATTGCCGTGGAAGTGAAAGCTTTTGACATTTTCACGAGTAATCGTTGTGTAGGGTGCTGCCTCGGACGATCCGTGCTGTGCCCCTTGAGCATGGCCATGACCAACTCCCTCGATCACCCAGGTTGTGTCTAAATCAACAAAGATGGCGTCGTCATCGGGGGTCTCTGTTCGTGCAAAGGTGCCGACAATTTGCAGCCGTAACGGGGGACTGTCGAGGAGGAACGCGGTCGGCATGGAAACTGGTATCCAGTCACCAACTGCAACATCAAGCCGGTCAACCACTCCCGCCCCGATCACACATTCACCGAGCAGGTCCCAGTGTCGCCCCTTTTCCAAATCCAAATTGCGAAGACGTAGATAGTCGCTTGTTGTTCCAACCACTTGGCAGTTTCGGGCTGCGAACTTTAAGTGAAGTGGAATTGGGGTGCCGAGCTGTTGTTCTTTGACTCGCTTGAATTGCTGATAACGCGTCACTTGCGCGTACGGTTTATCGAAATACACGCTGCCTAGAACCAAATCCAATGAACTACCGCGGGGCCCGATAACCAGGGGCGTCGAATCGGCTCGCCAGCGAAAGTGGCGTTCCCCGCTGGCGACAATCACCTGCATTGCAGCTGGAAGGTAAATGATCAGTGAAAGAGACGCGATCAACACCAAGGATGTCACACGATGATGCTGCAAATATCGCCACGCCAGAAAGAAGCTGTCATTCATCAGGACAACCTCCCGTCGGTGCCGACTGTGTCACTGAGCAGCACTGCGAAATGTCTATCGCTTCATCGAACTGCGGTAACAATTCCTGGTTGTGCGTTACGACCACCAGCGTGCTCCCCGCCTCTCTGCAAAACCGGTCGAGTACATTCATCACAAGCTCCGCGTTCGCCGGATCGAGATTCGCTGTTGGTTCGTCAGCAAGGACCAGCCTGGGATTTGTAATAACGGCACGACAAACCGCAACTCGCTGGCGTTCTCCTTGCGAAAGTTGAGAGGGGGGACGCTTCAGCAGGTCAGCTAGCCCGACCGTCATCGCCAAAGCTTGCGCTCGATCCCGCACCTCGGCGTTCAATCGCAACGAACGGCTAATGCGGTAGGGAAGTAGGATGTTCTCTAGCACGCTGAGATATTCAAGCAACGCGAACTCTTGAAAAACCAGACCGATCGTGGCAGCACGAAAATCGCGTCTAGCTGCGTCAGTCTGTGCGCTGATTTCCTGTCCACAAGTTTTCACCAGGCCCGAATCTGGCGAATAAATTCCCGCCGCTAGATGCAGCAGTGTTGTCTTGCCCGAACCGCTGGCCCCGATCCAGCAGCAGCGCTGCCCCTCTGCAATCAAGAGCTCATTGACCCGTAGGCCAAAGCCGCCGGTCGCGTAGGTAAAGTCCAGGTCTCTCATCTCAATCATGATGCCCGAAACTCCTGGGAACGCTGAAAGCTACTGGAACGCCGCAGGTCCTCCGTATCAGCCTGACGACTCGCGTCAACCGCAGACACTTCGTCCAACATCTCGAGAGTCGTGATTTTCCAAACACCATCTTGGTCACAAAGGGTGATACGGGCTGAATGTTCATTCACGCGACGATGAACGTGCCCCCAATGCCCGATCCATCCCGATACCCGCCAACGGCAGCGAAAATTTTTCCCGCGTGCACTTTCGCCTGTGGGTTCCAATTCGGTCACGACCGCCTCTTTAACGGATACGCGCAAGCCACCCTGGTTTTTAACTTCCATACTCCTGCGTGTTTCCAGATACACGTCGGAGAGCAGATCACCTGAGATACTTTTTGCCAGCCGGTCATAAACCAAAGTCTCATCATGGCTGTCAAACGAGCGGTAGACGTTGTAAAGCAAACTGGAAGTAATTTCTTTGGCTTCGGCAGTCGACAGACGAACTGGTTCCGCGAAAGGATTCACAATGGCAAGCCTCGCGTACGGGAGCGAAACAACACTGAAAACCAAACCCAGAATGGTTGCTGCGAGGATGTAGCGGCTAAGCGTTAACCCTTTCCACCAATGCCAACCAACCATCGCACAGACGAAACAAACGCCAAGGAGAGACAAACAAGGAACCGTCCACTGACGCAGTGGTGGTGGTTTACCGACGGTCAACATTGCGCTGCTGGTCGGATTGGTCAGGTAATTCTTCCAGGTAAGAACTGGGGCGGCGGGCGTGAGTTGAGAGGGCAGTCCGCCAGCTTCGTCAGAGGTCACTGCAGGGACCTCTTGAATCTTCGGGCTGAACAACTCCCAACGCATCGACACCTCATTTGGCAACTGCTCGACCGGGTAGACATAGATCACACCCAAAGTGGCGGAATTCACATCAAGATCCACCGGCGGTTCAATGACGCCGATGGTCCGCAAAGTGCGGCGAACAAAATGAATGCGATCCAGTCTTCCCGGTACCGCCCGGCCGTCAACAATGACCGGACTCTTGCCTGACAGGAATTCGCTCACGCGTCGCTTTAGTTCCGCTTGCTGCGTGACCGGAATGATTCCGTCGGCGGGCAACTCGAGGTCGATCCAATTTGCCAAATCCCGTGGCCGGATGATGATTTCCTTGCGCACTTCGTAAGGTTCGACGTAAAGGAAGGCAGCCAGTGGAGAATCGAATTGACGACGCAAATTTGGATGGCGAAATCGCGAATACCAAGGATCTTCCCAATCGAGGTCGAGCGTCACTTCTTGGGACAAGTACCGAAAATCGTTCACGGGTAAACCGTCGTGATAGCACACAAAACCAATACTCGCAGCGACCCTGGTTCCCTCGAGCAATGGACGAAATGTCAACGTTCTCGGTCGCTTGTTTAGTTGGTGACGAACCACAAGGCGAATCACGAAATCCGCATCGTCGGGCTGTTCAATCAGTGGCTCTCCGGTAACTTCGTCCCTCATAATTCGTCTGCCGGGGACGACACTCACCACTTTGCCAGGCAGCAATTCGCCATCCGCCTGTACGCCCCAGTCCGATTCCAGGAACGTTGCCACTCGATCAGCGAGGGGAGACGTTTTTCCAATGACTTTTTGATGCACAGCATCCGGAAGTACATTCACAAAGGCCAGCATGTCGGGTGCACCAATCTCGATCTCAACCCGAACTTGTTTCTCATCAATAAAGATTTCCGCAATCGTCGAGGACTGCATCGCCTTGCTAACCACCAATGCATCCCCGCATGCATCCTTGATTTGGACTAACGCGAAGACGACCGTAATGGCAGCGGCAACGCAAGGATGTAATGTTCTCGGTGGCATCTATTTACTCAGCAGTAGCTTGTGCCGAAGGCGAAGCATTTTGCGACGCTCATCCATCGAGAGATCATCAAACATCGCCAGCTCCCAGCTGTGGTAACAGACAAAGAGACGAGTACGCATCTCCAACTGTCTTCCACGGAAACCCAATTCAGAAAAAATCTCACGAGCAAAATCCAATCTCGACTGAACAACAAGCTGCAGCGTCGCAGCCGCATTTGCATCACGCATCGCCCAATCTCGGATCGCTAAATCGTATTTTGCCAGATCATCTTCCAAGATCTTGGTCATCGCTCCCAAAAGCCGCCGTTCCGCCGCAGCCTCATGCAAATCGGAGTCCTTGGTGACCACCGCGGTAAACTCAAGTGCCCAATAGTCGAGAATGCCCTGCAGTAGATCATTGCGGTCACGGAAATGCCAGTAAAACCCCGCCTTGGCGATTCCCAGATCTCGAGCCAGACGTTCGATCCGTACTCCCTGCACGCCCTCGGCCGCCAAGACATCCAAGGCGTGGGAAAGCCATTCGGCTTTCGAAACTCCTTTGTTTCGAGCGGCTTCTCCCATCTGATTAAGATCTCCAATGAACTAGACGGCGGCGTCTAGCTATCGTAGCATGACATGGTCTCATCGGCAATTCTCCAAGACACTGTGGAGGAAGATGCCCAGTTCAAGAACCGGTGTCGGAAACATAAAAGGCTACCCAATGAGTAGGATCCAAAATTTAGGTTCACCTCTGTTGATCGTTGCCTTGATCGCAGGGATCGTCGGCTATGTTGCTGGCACGACACAGCCTGGACAGAGCACAACAGCACGAGCGAGTTCTGGTCAGGGCGACCAGACCGCTCAAGCGACAACGTCCCGTGATGCCACCGATCAAGGCGCAGCTGCGGTAAAGGAAGCTGATGCCGGACAGACCAGAAACAACATCGTCAAAACGAGCACAGGAACAGCACCCAACCGGTACGTTTACTACCCCGGCACGGAGGAGCCAAAGCCTGACGAGATCCGGGTCATCGCCTGCGGCACCGGGATGCCAAACGCGAGACGCGGCCAGGCGGCGACCTGCTTCCTCGTCGAGCTCGGTGATGGCCAGAAATTTCTATTCGATATCGGTTCGGGCTCCCATGCGAATATCGCGTCGCTGATGATTCCGGCTGACTTCCTAACCAAGGTATTCCTGACACATCTTCACACCGACCACTGGGGTGATTTGGCATCACTGTGGGCCGGTGGATGGACCGCTGGACGTACGAAACCGCTGGAGGTCTGGGGGCCATCCGTAGCGAGGGAGGACATGGGAACAAAGTTCGCTGTCGAGCACATGCTGAAGGCATACAACTGGGACTACATGACACGGGCCGTCACGATCAGTCCGATTCCAGGTCAGATCACGGTCCACGAATTCGATTACAAAGGAATCAACGAAGTCGTGTATCAGGAACAGGGTGTCACGGTTCGCTCGTTTCCTGCGGTCCACACCGGGGACGGCCCGGTCAGTTATTCGCTCGAATGGAATGGTTTTAAAATCATTATCGGAGGTGATTCGGCACCCAACAAATGGTACCCCAAGTATTCCACGGGAGCCGACTTAGCCATTCACGAGTGCATGATGACATCACCACAAATGATGGAAAAATATGGTCAGCCCGCGCAACTTGCTGCCCGGATCAACCTAACGTTCCACACGTCGGCACAGTCGTTTGGCAAGATCATGTCGATGATCAAGCCGCGGCATGCTGTCGCTTATCACTTCTTCAACGATGCGGACACACGCTACAACATCTACGAAGGTATCCGCGAAACGTACTCTGGCCCGGTGTCGATGGCAGATGACATGATGGTTTGGAATGTTAGGCGGGAAAAGATTCTGGAACGCATGGCGGTTTCGCCTGATGAAGCCTGGGACGTACCAGGACCAAATCAGCAGCCTGAACCGGACCGCGGACGCAAGTCAGAGTACACGGAATTCACTCAAGAGGGTCGGCTCTACCTCCGTGATGCGAACGAGCGGTGGCTCAACGAATTCATGACTGAAAATGAACTGACAAATGATGACCTGAAAGCCGGGCAATAAGAGAGATTTCGCGTTCGCGAGAACGCGGGGCACCCGACGCGGTGATCAGCGAACGGCCCGCATTCTCGCGAAAGCGGCTACGGTATGCGTAGCGTGAACTCTGCGGGGCAAGCATCTCATCTGAACCGAGCCGAGACTCCCAGTTCTTCCTAGCCGCGTTCGCGAGAACGCGGGAGCCCCCGCCCTGCGGCGACGGTCGAGCAGCGCAAGCTCTGCGGCGGAGTGATTACGCAGTGGCCAATTGAATCAAATTCATTCAGCGATCGTCCGAATCTGCATGCCCTCACGGAAGATTGACGCAGAACCTCCGCATATTTAAAATTAGATTTTTAGAAATGCAGGTCCTGCTTTAATCCTGCGTGCCGCGAAAGACGATTGGCAGCGCAACCCGAAGTGGTCGACAGCGACAAACCTCAAGTCGTTCACTTAAAATACCAACGCCACTCGCAAAGAGTTACTGGACAATCTCCACGGGTCTCGCCAGCGCAGTTACACGCAAAAAGGCGTCGACGGGACTCGTTGTGATACTGCGCCGATCTTTGACGCTGGGGATCGTTCCATCGACGCGATACCTGCGATGTCGCCGGTCATGCAACTACTTCGCAAACGGTTTACGGAACTCGGACAATTGTGCGTTGAATCAGCGGCATGCGTCCGCAAGGAGCTTTTGCCATGACTCAGCCAACTTGGACCAAAATGCGATTTGAATTGCGAATCACAGTATTGCTTGTCATTGCAAGCTGGGCGTTTGCACCACTTCAGTTGCAAGCTGTCGACTTTGACAAACAGATCGCTCCGATCTTGGCCTCACATTGTCTGGAGTGTCATCGGGGAGACGAACCGGAAGGTGGACTCGATCTGACCGAACTGGACCTGGTGAAAAAAGGCGGCGACAGTGGGCCAGCTGTTCTCCTCGGAAATGGAACCGACAGTCTGTTGTGGGAACGCGTCAGCACGGATGAAATGCCGCCGAAGCATCCACTCACCAAAGCAGAGAAACAAGCATTGAAACGGTGGATTGATGAAGGAGCCAAATGGGGTAACGCTCCGTTGGATCTGTTTTCCACCACGACGGACATTCGAGCCGGACGCGATTGGTGGTCACTGCAGCCATTGCGAAATGTGAAACCACCCACCGCACCGTCAGACTGGGGCCGCAACGAGATTGACAATTTCGTTTACCAAAAATTAGTCGCCAGTAAACTGAGCCCATCCCCGGAAGCAGACAAACGAGTATTGATTCGTCGCCTGTCCTACGATCTGATCGGCTTACCTCCGACGCCACAGCAAATCGATGCATTCATGAAAGATGAATCAGATGGTGCCTATGAGACGCTTGTAAATCAGTTACTGGCCTCACCACATTACGGAGAACGGTGGGGGCGGCACTGGTTGGACGTGGTGCATTTTGGGGAGAGCAATGGCTTCGAATACAATCAGCCGCGGAATAATGCTTGGCCTTATCGCAACTGGGTCGTCGATGCCTTGAACGACAATATGCCGTATGACGAATTTGTCCGCCATCAAATCGCGGGTGACATCCTCGCACCGCACGCGGGAGGCACGATTGCCGTGGGCTGCTTGGTAACAGGCCCGCACAACACGACGAAACCTTCCAACGACACGATGCGCAGCACGATGCGACAGGATGAAATGGAAGACCTTGTCGGAATGGTGAATCAAACGTTTCTCGGCATGACCACCAATTGCGCCCGTTGCCACGATCACAAGTTCGATCCGATTTCGATCGAAGATTACTACAGCATGGCATCGGCATTGGCGGGCGTCGAGTTTGGCGAACGTGAGGTACAACTCGACACGGAAGCCGCTGCAAAGGCAACGCAAGCGAAGACGCTGATTAAAACGCTAAGCAGCGAATTGACCGCGTTGGAGAGTCGGGCCCGCGAAGACGCAGCTCGAAGTCTTGAGGCAGAATCAACATCGGGGCCAGACCTGATGCCGCTCGCTGCCTGGAATTTCGACGAAGATTTGAAGGACCACGTGGGCACGTTGGATGTCTCCCTGGTCGGTGCCGCTAAACGCGGAGCCAACGGACTGATCTTGGACGGCAAGAACGCCTTCGCCCGAACAAAACCACTCGCCAAACCACTCGCGGCAAAAACTTTGGAGGCCTGGGTCCAACTTGCCGATCTGAACCAGCGAGGAGG
>JAQWPZ010000033.1 GCA_029245125.1 Rubripirellula sp. | reverse complement strand
ATGAGCAAGCAACAGCAATTCAAGCTGACGGTAAACCAATCAATCTGGGCAACCATTCAACGACCCGATTGACCGACTGGGATCAAGACGGTGATTTAGACTTAGTCGTCGGATCTGGAGACGGACGCTTGTGGTTGTTTCGGAATCGCGGCACCGTCCAGAAGCCAAATTTTGAGAAGCAGCAATCGATTTTGGCTGGCACTCGAGATCGCTGGGGAGAGTCGTACACCGGAATCGTATTCACAAATCTGATTGGCAATCAACTACCCGACTTAGTCGTTTGTCACTCAGACAATCAAATCACTATCCACGAAAATACCGGCTCGGCAGAGCATCCGAACTTCGCCGAATCCGATTTAGCTGTTGAAGTCCAAGCAAACTGCCAAGGTCGGTTCGATGTTGCAGACTGGGATGCCGACGGACTCCCAGACTTGATTACCGGTTCCTTCGGTGGACAATTAACGTGGCACCGCAACGAAGGTCGCCAAGCCCTGCCAAAATTCGGCCGCAGCACACCTTTTTCAGACATTCGCCTTGCCTACAACTCCCATCCAAGACTCCTCGATTTCAACCAAGATGGTCAAAACGATCTGCTCTTAGGAGTCAATTGGGGTACGGTTTCGCTGTTCCTCAATGACGGCACTCCGAAAAACTCGCTTGAGAAAAGTCGACTACTTCAGTGGTCTGACGGGACAACCCTCAACCTTCGCGAAAACAATGGTGATGACACAACACCGGACTTGGCTGACCTCGACGGCGATGGCGTACTGGACCTTATCAGCGGCGGAAAAAATGGTCGCCTATTTTTCATGAAAGGCGTTGGCTATGCATCAAGAGTGAAAACATTTGAAACGCTGCTTACACAACATGCTTCACAACTCGGAAAAATCCTGCGTGAGGATGCGACCGTCCGCCAGCAATTCTTCGGGGTGCTCTCCGCTCTGCAAGCTGACTTGGCCGGGGGACTCGTTTCCCATGCTGCACGCGAACAGCTTTTTCAAAAACTTGCTCCCTTGGCGAAGCAATACCCAGACATACTCGGACGATCAAAATTCAACCTCGATTCCAGCCCGCATCTCCCTCTGCTAGCAGGCCAATACTGGGTCGTTCTCCTGGAGTCATTGCCTGATTCGGAATCCAATCGCAAGCGTGTTGCCGATGCCCTAAACTTTCGAGCAGGTTACCGCAAGCTACTCGTCGATTTCGGCATCTTGTTTATCGATAACGATACGGCGACGCCGGAGCACCTCCAAGCGATGCACCGACTGATAGCAACGATACCTCGTGACGTATGGGAGGTTGAAACGATCACCGTAGCCGATTGGCTGGGAACAGCGGTCAAAACACAAAAGATCCGTTCGCGATCTGGCATCAATATTTTTGCCCTCCCGCTTGGTCGGCCAGAAAACAGCTTTGCCAGCGATGCCCCCCGACCTGGGTTCACCGATGTCTACCTCATCTGCCTGGCACACGAACTTGCTCACAACATGCTGGATACCGTTGGCAAGAAGAGCCGGCCCGAATTATTTGAACGAAAGTTCGAATGCCTCGCCCAAGCAGCAGGGCCTCAGGTCGTTTACCGATCACCGAAATCCCGTGGAATCGATTTCACGGCTACCAAAGAGAAATTTCGCAACACCGGGGCGTGGAATGGTGATGACACGACCTGGAATGAAGCCTGGAAGAGGTACTTTGAGGGAAAACTGCAATTCGACCGCGCTTACACCCGTGGCAATGTGCAGTTCTTCCTAAATGCTCCTCAAGAAGCTTTTGCAACACTCGCAAATCAGTACTTCGCAGACAGTCAGTTGATGCTCGATTTTTGCAAAGTTCGCTGGGATGCAGGACACAAATCAAATATCAATCAGTTCCTATTAATCGCCGACTATCTGAGCGAAGAAACAACGCGGGTCCGATTCTACGCCATGCGTCCAGGAGGCGATCTGCGAGTTACCCCGGTTCAATTAAAACGTGACAGCCAAGGTCGCATCGTAGAGTTGGAATCGACAGAATCCATCGCAAAGTTCGATTACCAAAATGGAAAACTAGTGACTGGATTCCAGCTTGAATCGAAATGAGCAGTCGATTCTGAATCTCAGTCGCTGACAAGAATTTGAGGGAGCAAGTCAGGACGCAAAAGATTGGGCAGGCTGGTCATCGGAACAGCCGAGCAGCATCTCAAGCAGCGATTGCAAACTGCACCGAGATCACTGATCAATAATGGCTTGCGGTGTTGGATCGGCATAGCTCGGCCGAACACCTGTCAGAATTGCGATTCCTGCAGTCAACGACGCCAAGGCAATCGCAACCCAGACGCCGCGTGCTACCGGCTTGCCAAACCGATTCGTCAACGCAGAAAAGGTCCTCAAGCGATAGGGAGCGGTCCATGGCCCGACCGCAATCGCTACGGAGATGATCGACAAGATGATTGCCAGAGACCCGACGAACTGTTCATCGTAACTCATGGTTTTCCTTTTCCTTGGATGGCCGCTTGCCCGCGAACGGGAAACCGCTTACTTATCGTTCGACTGCCGCATCTTCCGTTCAATCGTTTTGATTTGCAAACGAGCGTTTTCCAAATCGGGACAGAGATCAAGTGCTCGCTTCAGCGCCGCAACGCCTCCTTGCTGGTCGCCCAATAACAGTCGGCACCGTGCTAAGCCCTGCCAAGCTGGATAATGAAAACGACAATGCCATAGGCAAGCGGTGTAGGCTGCCTTCGCCTGGTAGTAATTCTCAAGGCCATGCCAACAAATCGCCAACTGATGGTGGGCTTCGATGTATCGAGGTGCTTGATCAATCAAGATCATCGTCGGCGCGAGAGCGCCGGCGTATTCGCCACCGTCATTGAGATGCATTACCTTCAGCAACTGTTGGTGATGAAGTGGAGCGGCGGCACGGGTGCAAATCGCACGAAACGAATCATCAGCGGCCAAACGAACGCCCCGATCTTGGTCGGAGAGTGCTCTTCCTAACGGCTCAATCGACGCGTGATCACCCAACATTCCAAGGGCCAAGGATGCCGCCCGACGCATCTCAACATCACCCCGGTTCAAAAGCGACTCCAAGGTCGATGAATCGTATGCAGCATCGACATCCGCCGCGAAACGTGGCGCATCCGGGGAAGACATGTAGCGGCGATATGCTGCTGTCAGACGTGTCGTGCGAACCAGCGGTGAAGTCACAGCAACTCGAGGGGAATGCGAATGATTACGGTGGGACGAAGCATGCCCCAAACCTGAGACATCACCCCGTTAGGCGGGAAGCCGGCGAATCTTCAAAAACGCTAGCTTGTCAAGCAGACGCGGCACACCCTGGATGGGTGGTTTAGCCTGAGCCGACGCCGTTTCGCCTGCTATACTGGTCCGAGTCTAGTCACGTCCGATTATTTGGACAAGCAATGGATCGCGAAATGGGCTTTTGCGAGCTGCCGAGAGCGGCTGAAATCCCTACCGCCGGACCGCCCATAGGATAGCGTTACGCCACAAAACCGCTTCCACCTCGAATATCCCCATTTTCGTGATTGCTCCCTCACTCCCTGTCGCTCGAGTTTGCTTAACTTTCGCCTTTTTGGTCGCCACTTGGGTGACAGCGACGCAAGCAGACGACTATTCACCCTCGTCGTCAATCATCAGTTCATTATCGAAACCGATGACATCAATCGTCGATGGGCAACCGTTTCGCGAAGGTCTGCACCGCATTGCAGACGAAGCGAAAGTCAATATTTGGCTTGATCGACGGGTCGATCCGTCGCGAGTCATCCGAGTCGGACCGGTCGGACCAACGGTTTTTGGTGCTTTAGAAACGTTGGCCGCCAGCCATGATTGCGTGATCACCCCGATCGATAACGTCCTTCTGGTAGGCAGAGCTGCCTGGGTTGATCAAACGCTCTCCAACCTGTTAGCAATCACCCCCTCCAAAAATCCGCCAGCGACCACCATCAATTGGGATGACCTGACGACTCCACAGGAAGCGTTGCAAAAGGTAACTCGATCCACAAACACTCCCAATCTTCCCCATGATTTATGGCCGGCAGTGATGCTGCGAGCGGTCACACCTGAAGTGTCCATTACGCTGATTCTGGCCCAATTTGACGCGAAACCACAATTCGGTAAGACACAGGGACTCCCTTTCCAAATCACACGATCACCAAAACCGACCACAGCATCTCGGAGCTACTTCCCAGGAGGACGACCTACCGAGCTGCGAAACATCGTCGCCAAACTGGACCCGAAACACAAAACCAAACTCATCGGAAACCAGCTTCGGATTCTGACTTCTCCTACCGTTCACCGGCAGCTTGTTTCCCAACTGCTAAGGGCTCAACAACCTGCCGGACCCGACCCAGACCGTGACACGTTCACCGTCCGCAAGATGAGCACTTCGGCAGCGAACGCTTTTCAACAATTAGCAGCGTCTGCGGGAAAGAAATGTGTGATAGACCCTGCCGCAGAAAACGCTTGCCAGCAGCAAGTCACCGTGGAAGGGCAAGACATCACTCTGAAAACGCTGGTTTCTCGCATCGCCCAACAAGCAGGTGTCCAAGTCACGTGGCAGAACGATTCAATCTTGATCACGAAGTGATGCGAGTCTGCTGATCGATCAGGATAAGTGCACCCGCAAGATGACGCAGACCAGAGTGCTGGTTAAAAAAAGGGGACGATCACCAACGAATCAGCAACACACGAACCGCTGAAGACAGACTGCCCATTCACCCAATTACCAGTCATTTTAACACTCGTTCTTATTAGCCCCAGTTAAACCTCCCCCAGTTGCCCCGGGACCCATCACGCATTGGCCGTGGGAACGATTACGGTACCGCTTGGACCTAAACCACATCGTTGTGTTAAAGTACAGGTCGGTCGTGTGCAAACCTTGGGAAACCGCAGCAACGACAAATTGCGCAGAGCCTAATTTCCTGATTCCTTTCGGGTCGCCTTGTTCAGACGACTGCAAACAAACTCCTTCCGGTCGTTCTCCTTACACCGTTAAAGCAACAATGAATTTCCATCGCTTCATCCCCGTTGTGTTGTCTCTGGGGTTGCTCGTCGCCTCGGGTTGCTCAAGCGAAACGAATCCCAAGGACGTAGAAGATACGCCGCAAAATACGACGATGCCGGATACGAATTCACCGACAGCGGCGACATCGGATGACAGTGAGCAAGAGCCGATTGTGGCGACTGAAGCAACGCCCGAGCCAACCAAGCCAACCGAACCACAGATGAGTGGAGAGGCGTTTCGTCTTGCCGCCCACGATGGCAAACTATCGATCGTCCGAAACGCGATCGAATCAGGGATGGATATCGAATCAAAAGACCCCGCCGGTCGCCATACTGCACTTCATATGGCAGCCTTCAACGGGCACACCGAAACGGTAAAGTATCTTATTGGGCAGGGGGCGGCGATTGACCCACCAGATAACAAAGGCATGACCCCGCTAATTCACGCCTGCACTGGACCGTTTGTTGAGACAGTAAAAGTGCTCATCGACGCGGGAGCAAATGTGAACGCTAAAGACCAAAATGAAGCGTTTACCCCGCTAATGACGGCCGCTGCGTTGGGGCAGCCAGAGATCGTGCAGGTGCTGCTTGACAACGGTGCTGACAAAACCATTCGTGATGAGGATAACGAACTCGCGGTTGACCACGCCCGGAATGCCGGACATGAAGACATCATCAAGATACTGCAGGCGGAATAAGCCGATTAAGGAGTCACGGTAGTCGATACTTTCTCGACAACACCGTTCGGCACACGGGTGCTCCGGACCAGCACTTCCAAATCAAACGTTTGTGGCTGGTTACTGTTGAGTATGATTTCATAGTCAACCGCCTCGCCAGGCCTGATCGAGCGAATATAGGCAAGCGAGACGAGCCCGTCGTCGACTCGCCGCTCACCCAACTCGGGGTTCGTCAACGGACTGATTCGCACCAGCCGCACGCCGACTGGCAACCGAAACTGCGTGGCAACTTGGCCATCGGCTTGAGTCGACTCATTGACGATCCGTAGTGCGTATCGAATCGGCTCGGTCGCACGAACCGGATTATCGCGGCCGAACAGCTGCACCTTCAACTTGCCTGCGGCAGTCAAACCGCCCGGCAAGACCGGTGGAGTCGCATTGGGATTACCTTGCAATGGCTGAGGACTCCCACCACCCGAGAGCGAAGGCGTGCCTTGATTTGGGGGCAATACAGGTGGAGCTCCATTCCCCGGTACAGCGTTCCCCGCTGTGATTTGCATCAGTGCATCAGCTTTGGTGGAGACACCTTCAAAACTGACCACCGAAAGCCGAACTTGCACGTTGGTGGCAGGCGTCTGGGGACTGAACTGAGCTTCTAAAACGACCTCTTTCCCCGGTTCAATCAAGGGAACCGTCCAAGACACATTGCTCTGGGCAATGCGAGACTGATCGGCACCCTCAGTGGCTTGCAACAGTTGCAACTGAACAGGGAAGTCGATGCTGACCTTCACTTTGCTGGCCGGCCCCTGCCCACGATTCGAGACACGAGCTCGAATCAAGGTTGGTTGCCGCACCCCGACTTGTGGCTCTGCTTGCAGTGTTGCCGATAAGCTTGGCGTCTTCGGAACGGGATTGATAACCGTCACACATCCATTCACATCGGCTCGCTGGCCAGCGTCTGCTGTCGCCACAAAGGCGACACATCGGCGTCCAGACGAGGTCGGCACAAACACGACTTCTGCTCCCCAGGTCTCCCCCGGTTGCAACGGTCCATCTTCGCGAGGATTTCGCACGGTTCGTTGTCCGGTTTCGTGAATCATCTCGGAATCACCGGTGGCAGTCAGTGTGACATTTTGCAGTGGACGATTGCCAGTATTCGTAACGTCGATATTGAACCGCACCGGTCGCCCCGTTTCGATCCGCTCGACCACTGGCGTCGCTTTCACCGATAACGAAGGTCGAAAGACGTCGATGCGAACCGTTTCCTCGGCTACTAATCCCTCGCCGCGGGACTGGAACACCAATTCAATCGGTGACTGGGCCGCAACTGCGATTGACAGATCAAGTTGTGTTTTGGGGGGGAGCTCGCCGATCTCCCAAGTCACCGAACCGGGCAACACTTGGGCGAAACTGTCTGAGCTTGTGACCCGAGTACCAGCTGGCAGACGCACCGACACCACAACATTGCGAGCCGCTTGATCTCCGGGATTAGAAACATTCGCGACGACTTGGACCGGTGTGTCGAAGCTGGCAACAGGTGGTGCAGCTACGCGAAGCCCCAACTGAGGCGCACTCCAGGTCACATAAGTCTGTCCGCCACCGAGTGTTAGAGTCGGCAAGTTATCCGACATACCTCCCGGCCGAATGACTTGCATACGGATCGTTGCAGATCCTCCAGCGCCTGGAGTCGGCACCAAGCGAACCGTCGCATTGCCGGAATCATCGACATTAGCCTCGACAACAGAGGCGCCCCCTGTTGCATCGAACGTCGCCAATTCAGGTTGCAAAATTTCGTACCGAACTTTCCACCCGCGAGCTGGCAGCGAACGCTCACTGCGGGTAACACGCGTCGTCAATTCGACAGGCTGCCCAGCGGCAACAATTTGCGGAGCTGGGAATTGCCAATTGGCATCAACCCAGTAAATCGTGGCAGTCGCTTTCCGCTGATCCCAACACTCACTCTCTGGTGCCAACACCGTCACGTGGCTTGTTCCCTCGCTGGGACTGCTGAGGGTGATCCAGGTCTGCCCCTTTTCTAATTGAACATCGTCACGAGCGATGTTGTTCCCACGCGTGATCAACATCCGCTTGGTACTCGTCAACCCACGCGCGAAATCGGTGGCAATTTTTTGTGGCCGAGGTTTTGCCCCAGCAAGTTTGTGCAACAGACCCGGCGAATCATCACCGACTTGAATGAAAGTCCCAACACTATCGGGTGTCAACATCCACTCCAGCGGCTCATTGACTTGCAGGTATCCGTCGGTTCCGCAGATGCCGGACAACAAAACCACTTCCCCACCAACCGGCACAACCACCTTGGTTGGAGAGAGCAGAATGCATCCACGCTTGCCACTATCGGGCAGCCGCGCGGTTGCCTTTAGTCGGCATTCATCACCATACAAAACCGCTGGCGGTCCATCTTTGCAGGATCCACTACACCCCGGTCCGGGTACACATGGACCAGTATCTCCCGGTGCGCCATTACGACCACAGCCACCATTCGCGGAGCTTCCGGGGGTCGGACACGGTGGTGCCGGAGCCGGCTCGGCAAAGGCTGGGTCTGGTACTTGAAAAGGTCGCTTGAGATGCTTGCACAGATCATCGAAGTGTTTCTTGCACTTGTCGCATTTTTTACTGAGGCAACCTCCATCCGCGCACGCAGGCAAAGCAAAGGTTGTCGTCGTTGGTTTCGGTGCACAGAGGCGAGATCCGGTCGAATCAATCGCTGGCAATCGCAACCGACTGCAACCGCTCGCGAATACCCCTGACAACGAAATCGCGATCACCAAGAGGCGAGCAGTTGGCAACCTATTCGCGATGTTCTCAGGAGAAGTGAAATTCATGGATCAGTCAGGGTTCGTTGATACCGCGAAGGAAAGCGGAGTCGATTGGGCAGGGTTTTCGTTCTGGACAGACTTGTCCTTCGAACCCTACCACGCAGGCAGTGCCGATGATGCCAAAACGCAACATCGAATGTTGACCAAAAGCAACCTGCCCGATCAGGTCCTTCGGGACATGCCGATTACACCGCCACAGCGGCCGGGTGCAGGTGCGATTTCGCCTGAAAATCATCATGCTGCCATTGATCGTGACATCCCGATAAAGCCTCCCAAGCGATGAAAATCAGCGGTAAGCCACCCCCTCAACCAACTGCGACCGTTTGATCGTGGAATTGACACATTTGGCCGGAGCAGTCATTCTGTTGCCATGATTGCTTCTGACCTCATTATTTCGATTGCCCCGGTGATTGGCACAACGATCGGCCACTGACGCGGGGGACGGCCAACCACGGAGAAGACTCCGGTGGGCCGGAATCAACTTTGTTCTGACAATTCACCCCCGAGGCCTGCTTAGGTTCGGGGGTTTTTTCGTATCCTTACGCTACGCCGACGGTATTTCGAACTGCGGATTCGACATGACAGCCAAACCGATCCAGATTTACGACACGACCCTCCGCGACGGATCGCAGGGAGAAGGCGTCAGTTTTTCCCTCCAAGACAAGCTCAGTATTGCCAGTAGGCTGGCTGAGATTGGCGTCGATTTCATCGAGGGTGGCTATCCACTCTCAAACGAAAAAGACGTCGCCTTTTTCGAACAGATTCGCAAACAAGATCTGGGAGCGAGCCAGATTTGCGCCTTCGGAATGACTCGCCGTAAATCGATGAAGGCTGAAGACGATCCCGGCATGCAGGCGCTCGTTCAGGCTCAAACGCCTTGCATCACCTTGGTCGGCAAAACCTGGGACTACCATGCGACTGAAGTGCTGCGAGTATCGCTAGACGAAAACTTGGCGATGATCGGCGAGAGTGCCGAGTTTCTTGGCCGCCACTCGAACGTGATCTACGACGCCGAGCATTTCTTCGACGGCTATCAGGCGAATCCAAAGTATGCGATCGAAACGCTCCGTGCCGCCGCAGCGGCGGGGGCAAAATGGATGGTACTTTGCGATACGAACGGCGGGACTTTACCGGAACGCATCGCCGAAGTGACCCGCGCTGCCATCGAGGGCGTGAAGGAATACGGCGTGCAAATTGGTATCCACTGTCACAACGACGGCGAATTGGCTGTTGCCAACACCTTGGCTGCCGTTGATGCCGGTGCAACCCAAGTCCAGGGAACGATCAATGGAATCGGTGAGCGTTGCGGAAATGTCGACCTGATCTCCGCGATCGCCAACCTTGCCCTGAAGAAAGAGGGTTACGAAGTGTTGGGCGGCAGATCGCTCCAACATCTCACGGAACTCAGCCGCTACGTCTACGAGACTGCGAATTTGCAATGGCGCAATAATCAGCCGTTTGTTGGCCAAAGCGCCTTCGCACACAAAGGCGGGATGCACGTCCATGCGATCAACAAAGCCGCAAAAACTTACGAACATATCGACCCCACCCTGGTCGGCAACGAACGACGCATCCTGATCAGTGAACTGTCAGGCCGCAGCAACATCGTTGCGGTTGCCACTCGCCACAACATCGAGGGTGACAAAGAGCTCATGGACAAGATCTTGGCGGAAGTTGTCCGACAAGAAAACCGAGGCTATCAGTATGAAAACGCCGGTGCCTCGTTCGACTTGCTTGTCAAACGCATCGCTGGCACCTTCGAGCCTCATTTCTCACCGATCAAGTACCGAGTCGTATCTGGTGATCGGGATAGCAAGAACACCTGCGAGTTCGCCGAAGCGATCATTAAATTGAACGTCGGCGACACGCTTTGGTTCGATGCCGCCGAAGGTCACGGTCCCGTCAACGCTTTGGATGCTGCTCTCCGCAAAGCTTTGCTGGGCACCTATCCCTGCCTCAAGGAAATGCGACTGATCGACTATAAAGTCCGCGTCGTCGACTCGGGTGCCGGCACTGCAGCTTCGATCCGGGTCAACATCGAAAGTGGCGACCAAGATGAAACATGGGGCACAATCGGCGTCAGTGAAAACATCATTGCAGCCAGCTGGCAGGCACTCGTTGACGCGGTCGAATACAAACTCCACAAAGACGAGCTCCCACTTGGTGGCGAAGCTTGACGCACTCGGCAGCACAGTTTGACGCTGGCAGTGGCCCCAACTTATTCCCTGATACAACCGATTGACTGATGAACCAGATTCCTGATCGTTTTGATCATGCAACCGCCGCTGGCCAGATCACCGAGGCTTGGGACAAGGCACGCTGTGGCCATGCCGAAGTGAACCCGGATCGAAAACCGTTCACAATCGTCATCCCTCCGCCCAACGTGACCGGTGCGTTGCATCTTGGCCACGGATTGAACAACACCCTGCAGGACATCGTGATTCGGACACGCCGCATGCAAGGTTATGAAGCGTTGTGGATGCCGGGCACCGATCATGCCGGAATCGCGACACAGGCAGTGGTCGAGCGTCGACTCAAGGAACAAGAGAATTTGTCTCGGCACGACATTGGCCGAGAAGGCTTGGTCGAACGGATCTGGCAATGGAAAGATCAATATGAAAAACGGATCTTAGGCCAGCTCAAACGGATGGGCTGCAGTTGTGACTGGGAACGCACCCGATTCACTCTCGATGACAGGTGCGCCACCGCAGTTCGAGCCACTTTTTATGATCTGTTCAGTAAAAAATTGATCTATCGTGGCAAACGCCTCGTCAATTGGGACACGTTTTTGCAGACAGCGGTCAGCAATGACGAAGTCGAAAATGTAACAAAGAAGGGACACTTCTGGCACGTCTATTATCCGGTACTTGACCCCAAACCGGGCGAACCAGAACGGGTAGAAATCGCGACCACACGCCCCGAAACTATGCTTGGTGACACCGCTGTCGCCGTCCATCCGGACCCCGCGGCGGCACTCGATAAAATCGAAGCTGAACTTCGACAAAAGCGAAGCGAGGCAAGTCAAAAAGACCAAGCAGATATCGATTCAGAATTGGAAACGCTCGCTCAACGGCGTGAGTCAATGCTGCCGCAGTTGATTCAATTACGTGATATGGCACTCGACGGTCGCAAACTGATGCTGCCGTTGGTCAATCGTGAAATACCACTCATCGCCGATGTGTGGGCGAAACCTGAAGTTGGCAGTGGCTGCGTGAAGATCACGCCTGCACACGACCCGAACGATTACGAAGTCGGACTACGGGCCGAGTTACCGATGATCAATATCCTGGAACCTGACGGCACGCTCAACCGCGACGGAGGACAATACGAGGGAATGACCATTCCCGCGGCGCGAAAAGCTGTCGTCGCCGACCTTGAAAATCTCGACTTGCTTGGGGACATCGAAGATCGCGATATCGAATTGCCCCACAGCGATCGGAGCAAAACCCCCATCGAGCCGTTCCTGGCCAATCAGTGGTTCGTCGCCATGGACGAATTAGCACAATCCGCGATGGATGCAGTTTCTAGCGACAAGGTGGAAATATTTCCGGAGCGATACCGCAAAGGCTATCTCGATTGGTTAGGTGAAAAACGAGACTGGCCTGTCAGCCGGCAACTCTGGTGGGGACATCGAATTCCGATCTGGTCGCGAACCGGATTGGCCGAATCCGAAGCTCAGCAAATGGTGCAGCAACTGGAATCGCTTGCTGATGACACCGGCAGCATCAGCCACCGCGTCGATTCAACTGAAGACGGCACTCACCACGTGTTCGTCTGCCTTCGCAACGAAGACGATCCGCGCGAGGCAAAACTAGAATCAATCGGCTTCACTCGAGATCCCGATGTTCTCGATACCTGGTTTTCATCCGCCTTGTGGCCACACAGCACACTCGGATGGCCCAACGAAACCAAAGAGCTGGAATACTTCTATCCAACCAGCACGCTGATCACATCACGAGACATCATTACGCTCTGGGTCGCCAGAATGGTACTGATGGGCTTGAACAATGTGGGTGACATTCCGTTTCGCCAAGTCTTCATCCATCCCAAGATTCTGGATGGAAATGGCGAAACGATGAGCAAGAGCAAAGGGAACGGTGTCGATCCGATCGATGTGATCGACAAGTTCGGACCCGATGCATTGCGGTTCGGTTTGGCTCGACTGGCGACCGACACCCAAGATGTTCGGATGCCGGTGCAGTACGAATGCCCGCACTGCGACAAGCTGATTGACCAAACCAAAAAGAATCGCTCGCTGCCTCGAATCGATTGCCCTGCCTGCGAAAAGCCCTTCTCTACGCAATGGGCCGAAACCGAAGCGGACAAGTCCTTACCACGCGGCCTCGTGGTAAGTGAGCGATTTGAAACAGCTCGTAACTTTGTCAACAAGCTTTGGAATGCAGCTCGTTTCTCACTGATGAACATGGATGGCTACCAACCTCAATCGGTTGACGTCAGCACTTTGCCATTGGAAGATCGCTGGCTGCTAAGCCGCCTGGCGACAGTGACCAAGCAGGTCACCGAAGGTGTTGAACACTATCGATACGCCGAGGTCACACGCACTCTGTATGACTTCGCCTGGGATGAGTTCTGCAGCTTCTATGTCGAAATCGCCAAACCAAGATTGGCTGAGGAACAGCAGCGACCGATCGTGCAATCGATGATGGCGCACGGCCTAGATACGCTGCTGCGTTTGTTGCACCCAACCATGCCATTCGTAACCGAAGCGATTTGGGAAGGTCTTGCCGGTGCAGCCCCGCAGCGAGGTGTCCCAGAACCCGTCGCGGCAGCCAACTTTGCAATGATCGCACCGTGGCCCGAATCCAATCAGAGCGACTACAACGAGTCAATTGAACAACAATTTGCTGAGTTTCAGGAAGTGATTGGGGCGATTCGCAAGATCCGTGCAAGTCAGAACATCGCACCCCGCGAAACCGTTCCTGTAGCAATCCGCTGCAGCCCGGAGGCTCAATCACGCTTGCAGCCGATGAAAGCCTATTTCGCAGGCTTGGCCGGTGCCGACGTAATCGAACTCGGTCCAGATGCGAAGGCCTTTGAAACAGATGCCCCGCTGGCACTCACCTCCATCGAGATCGAGGTGCATGTCGATCTCGAAAAATTCATTGACGTCGATGCTGAACTATCTCGTCTAGAAAAGCTGCTTTCTCAATTGGTCAAACAGATCACCGGCAAACAGCAGAAACTGGGCAACGAAAACTTCGTTTCACGGGCGCCAGCAGAGGTGGTCGACCGTGAACGCGAAAGCCTAGGCGATTTACAACGACAACATGAATCAGTCCAAGGCGACATCGAACGCCTGAGGACCAAATCGAAGGCCTCCTAGTTTATCACTGACTTCGCATTTCGGTGCCAATCCGCTGGCAGCATGATTGCACCGGTTGCGGCGTGATTGCGCGGGCAGAGCAGGTTGCCAAGTGAGCTGATTTCGTCTGATGCTTGTAAGGGATTTCGCTGTCGCTTAAAACCGTTGCATGTCGAATTTAAAAGCCGCCGTTATCGGCACTGGATTCATCGGGCCCGTCCACGTTGAAGCGCTGCAACGTGCTGGCGTGGACGTTGCTGGCATTCTTGGTTCGACCCCCGAAAAATCGGTGCAGGCTGCAGATACGCTCGGCTTAAAGACTGGCTACGCGTCGCTTGAAGCACTGCTGAGCGACAAGTCGGTGCAAGTCGTCCATATCGCATCTCCAAATCGGTTCCACTTTGACCAAGCGGAACGCTCATTGCGAGCAGGCAAACATGTTGTCTGCGAAAAACCGCTGGCCATGAACACCACAGAGTCGTCCCAACTGGTCCGTCTTGCACAGGAATCTGGCTTGGCTGCAGCCGTTAATTACAACATTCGCTACTATCCGTTGTGCCTGGAAGCTGCATCGCAAATCAGCAGCGGAAGCGTTGGTCAAATTTTTCACGCTTCAGCAAGCTACGCCCAAGATTGGCTGTTTCACTCGACAGACTTCAATTGGCGAGTTCAAAGCGATGCCGGCGGTGCGTTGCGAGCCGTCGCGGATATTGGCACGCACGCGCTCGATCTGTTGCAATTCATCACCGGGCGAAAGGTCGAATCAGTCTTCGCCGATTTGGCAACTGTCTACCCACACCGCGAACGGCCACTCGGTGGCGTCCAAACCTTTAGTGATGAACGTGAACAGAACCTCGAAACAGAAACGATCCCGGTCACCACCGAGGATTACGGCTGCTTGATGCTGCGAATGAGCGGGGGAGCACGCGGGGTGCTGCATGTTTCTCAAGTCACTGCCGGTCGCAAGAATTGTCTCCGATTCGAGATCGCGGGATCGAAGAAATCGTTGTCTTGGTGTAGCGAATCACCAAACGAGTTACAAATGGGACATCGAGACGAACCGAATCAAACCTTGATCCGTGACCCTGCCTTGATGAGCGAGCGTGCCGCGAGGGCATCCACTTATCCGGGCGGTCACAATGAGGGATTTTCGGACACGTTCAAACAGCTCTTTCGAGACGTCTATCGTGCCATCGAAAGTGAAGAATACAAAACCTGCTCAACCTTCCCCACGTTTTCCGATGGCCATGACGAAGTCGCTTTGTGCGAGGCTGTGCTAAAAAGTCATCAGCAACAACAATGGGTCCACTTAAGGGAATCTACATTATGATCCAACTGGGATTTGTGACCGCCATCCTTCCCGATCTCTCGCTGGAAGAAGTTTTCCAATCAGCTGCCGAGATTGGCTACGACTGTGTTGAGGTCATGTGCTGGCCGCAAGGAAAAGCGACTCGTCGCTATGCCGGGATCACACACATTGACGTTTCGGAACTAGACGAAGCTGGAATTGCGAGGATTCAGGAACTGTCAGCGAAGTATGGCATCGACATCAGTGGATTGGGTTACTACCCCAATGCGTTGTCCTGCGATCTGGTGGAAGCCGAACAAGCAGTCCAGCATATCCAAGCTGTGATTTCTGCTACTGGCAAACTTGGACTCACCCGCATGAATACTTTCATCGGGCGAGATTGGACCAAAAGTGTCGACGACAACTGGCCAAGGTTTTTAGAAACCTGGAAACCGCTGATTCGCCATGCCGAGGAAACCGGTGTAAAGGTGGGCATCGAAAATTGCCCGATGAGCTTCACGGCAGACGAATGGCCGGGCGGCAAGAACTTGGCGGGTAGCCCAGCGATTTGGCGGCGAATGTTTCATGATATTCCCAGCGATCACTTCGGTTTGAATTACGATCCATCGCATTTCATCTTCCAACAAATGGATTACTTAAAACCGATTCGAGAGTTTGCTGACAAGCTGTTCCATGTGCACGCCAAGGATGTTCGACTCGACCAACACCGACTCGACGATCACGGCATCTTTGCTCATCCGAATGAGTACCACACACCCAAACTTCCTGGGATGGGTGATGTCGATTGGGGAAAATTCTTTTCGGCGCTGACCGATACCGGATACGACGGACCAGTCTGCGTCGAAGTCGAAGACCGAGCCTACGAGGGCAGCCTCGAATCGAGCAAACTTGCTTTGATTCAAAGTCACACATATCTTCGCAATTTTGTACCCAAATCGTGATCACTTTCACTTCACCGAAGTGCCACCCAACGAAGTAGCCTCTCAACGAAATAGCGCAGAGCCACAAAGACGTTCAGCCAAGTGAACGTCAAGCCAAACGCCGTCAATTCAAGCACCTCGCAACCCATCACAATAAGATCTACATGAGCTATCAATACCAAGACATCGCCAAGATGCTCGACCACTCGCTGCTGATTCCAACGATGACAACCGACGATCTGGAAGCCGGCATTGATGAGGCGATCGCATTTGACACCGCGAGCGTTTGCATCATGCCGTATTACTTGCGTCGATGCGCGGAGCGTTTGGCTGGCACGACCATCAAAGCCTCGACCACGATCGGTTTCCCGCACGGTGGGCACACCACGGCAATCAAGGTTGCTGAAGCCAAGCAAGCCATCGAGGATGGCTGCGAAGAATTAGACATGGTTGTCAATATCTCGAGAGTCTTGAGCGGCGATTGGGAATATGTGCGGGACGAAATCGCCTCCGTCATCGATGCAGCCCACCAAGCCGATCGAAAAGTCAAAGTCATCTTTGAGAATTGTGATCTGCAGGATGCTCACAAAATCCGTCTTTGCCAAATCTGCGGTGAAATCAATGCGGACTGGGTGAAAACCTCAACCGGCTATGGCTCATCTGGAGCCACACTGGAAGACCTAGCCCTGATGCGAGAACACTCACCTGATCATGTGCAGGTCAAAGCCGCCGGTGGCGTTCGGGACATGGATACCGTGCTCAAGGTCCGTGACCTGGGTGTTTCCCGTATTGGCACCAGTCGCACGTCCGAAATGCTGAACGAATGCCGCCAGCGACTGAATCTCGAACCGATCGTCGTGAAAGCAACAAACGGCGGCGGTTACTGATCCACGGTGCTCCACTAACAAGCCGCGTTGTGTAAGCGACGAGGTAGAGCGACCGGAGGCGACCAACATAGCGACAGACGAGGATTCGCGGCTGTTGGAGAACGAGCAGGTCTGTGCAGGCCACTCATTCAGTCCAGCCCGCTGATCCGCGCTGCAGCCTGAAGACACTGCAGCCTGAAGACACTGCAGCCTGAAGACACTGCAGCCTGAAGACACTGCAGCCTCAAGTCGCTGCGGTTTCCTGCAATCCGAAGGCGAACAAGGTTTCCCGCAATTGATCGGCCAGAGGTTCTTCAAGAGGTGTCATAGGAAGTCGCAACTCCCCTGTATCCCGCCCAAGCATTTGCATGGCCGTTTTGACAGGAATCGGATTGGTCGCCAAACCCAACATGTTGCTGCACAGCCCAAACAGTCGATGGTGAACTTGTCGCGCAGTCTGGAAGTCGCCAGCGGCCGCGGCATTGACCAGTTCAATCATGACATTGGGAACCACATTCCCCACGACTGAAACCACCCCTTCAGCACCGACCGACATCATCGGAAGGGTCAGCGAATCATCACCGCTCAGGACGGTTAGATCAGTGGTTCCGACGATGGCTGAGCATTGATCCAGCTTCCCAGTCGCCTCTTTGACCATGGTGATACCCGGCAATTCAGCCAACCGCTGGATAGTTCCCACCTCGATTTCTTTGCAGGTGCGGCCAGGAATGTTGTAGACGCACACCGGGATATCGACTTCCTCGGCCACTGCACGGAAGTGCTGATAAAACCCTTCTTGGGTTGGCTTGTTGTAATAGGGCGCGACCTGCAGCGTTGCATCCGCTCCCTCGTCAGCGGCTCGACGAGTTAGCCGCAACGCCTCGGCGGTGCTGTTGCTGCCCGTCCCAGCCATCACTTTGGCTCGCCCCGCGACACACTGGATGACTTCCGTGATCACGCGGTCGTGTTCCTCGTGGGACAGCGTTGGCGATTCCCCAGTGGTTCCCACCGGAACAATACAACGCGTGCCAGCGGCAATCTGAAATTCCAATTGCTCCCGCAATCGAACGTAGTCGACCTCGCCATCGGCGAATGGCGTGACAATGGCGACGGACAAGCCAGCGAAGTCAGAACCCTTACGTGCGGCCATTTCAGATCCCGGGTGGAAAGTAGTAGCAAATCAGTTCAGAGGCGAGTGTACCAGCCAATCTGGTCATAAAAAAGGACTGCCACCCCCTTTCGCCCCAGGACTCGCAGACCCCGCAGACTTCCGACGCAAGTCCCAAATCACCAATCTGAACCTGAAAGATCGCCTCGGCCCCGACCGAAACACGCTTTCGACCAATGATCTAGCTCAAACAGGGTCATCTAGCTCAAACAGGCAACATTTCCCCTACCGCTCATCAGGCGTGGTTTGCTATGCAGAGAGGAGATGTTGCGGCCCATTTAATGATTTTCCGTTTTTAGAATTCGTGCGTCGGTAATGCCCACCCGCCTAACGCGATATGTATTGGTCGAGATCTTCAAGATCTTTCTGGTCTCACTGATTGCGCTGACGCTGTTAATTCTGATGATTGGCGTGGGCCGTGAATTGCTGCGTCGTGGCCTGGGCGTCGTCGCCATCATCCAACTGCTGCCCTTCGTATTGCCGATTTCTCTGCAATTCGCATTTCCAGCGACGGCACTCTTTTCCATCTGCTGTGTTTATGGACGGATGGCATCCGATGGCGAAGTGGCGACGGTGAAAGCATCCGGTATTTCACCACTAAAAATAATCCAACCCGCCTTAATTTTCGCAGCCCTATTAAGTCCGGTCGCAGTGTTTGTGTCGGACCTCGCAGTCTCGTGGGGCCGACCGGGCGTCAACCGCGTCGTCCTGCTGTCGATCGAGGACATCGCCTATCGCGTATTGCAGAGCGAGCACACTTATACATCGGAGCAAGGTTTCTCGATTCATGTTCGTGATGTGATCGGACGCAAACTGATCCACCCGACTGTCACGGTCCACAATCGAGGAGAGGACGGGTCTCGAAAACTCACTGCCAAAGAAGGTGAATTGCGACTTGACCCAGAAACCCAAACGCTGCTGCTGCGTGTGGTTGATAGTCAATTCGATGGCGGCGCTTCCTTTCACACGGAATTCCCCGGCGAAATCGAAGTTGAAATTCCTTTATCGAATGCGATGCGACAACAACCCGTGAGTCATCGTAGCCCGAGCGAAGTCCCGCTCAGCTTGATCAGTGGTGAACGGATTCGCACCGACAATTTGGCCCATGCTACCGTTGGCCAAATGGCCGCTCATCTCGGTTTTTCATTGCTGACCACGCGTCCTGGCGAGATTGCCGGTGGCAGTGGCCAAACGATTCAAAACTCTCTCGATTCCAGCCAACGCCGTTTGGTTCGCTTAAAAACAGAACCATGGCGACGCTGGGCGTGGGGCTTCAGTTGCTTCTTTTTTGTGTTAGTTGGCGCCCCATTGGCAATGATCACGAAGACCAGTGATTACTGGTCCACCTTTGGACTCTGTTTCCTACCCACGTTATTGGTCTACTACCCGCTGTTCATCTTTGGCCTCGAACAATCGAAAGATGGTCTCTTGCCGCCGTATGGAGTTTGGATGGGACATGGGATCATGGCGATGCTGGGAATGATCTTAGTCCAGCGAGTAAGACGCTACTGAGTCTTGAATCGAAGACTTCGTCACCCCTGCCGCCAAAGCATCCTGCCGCCAAAGCATCCTGCCGCAGAAGAACTTGGCTTCCCAATCACACCATGGTCGGCCACCGAATGCGACTCGCAACCAGTGGGATGGTGGATCATGATAAGATCGAACAACTCAAGACACCGCCCATCAGGGCATGCGTTCGACGATTCGCTTGGCTCGTCAAGCTGCCGTCTTCTCTCGGATAGGTTCGCCACACCATGCCCTGCTCCGCGAAGCGATTGAAAGTCCTGGCGATTGAACCGTTCTTTGGTGGTAGCCATCGGCGGTTTCTCGAAGATGTAATCGATCACAGCCGCTTTGAATGGAAATTAGTGACAGGGAAACCCGTTCATTGGAAATGGCGAATGCGGTCGGCGCCGCTAGAACTCGCACAGGCTGCCACCGAGGCCCTTGCTGAGGGATTCGAACCTGACGTCATCTTCTGCACCGACATGCTTGACTTGCCGTTGTGGCAAGGGATGGTTCGAGGCACCGATTTGGCGACCACCCCCACGGCGATCTATTTTCACGAGAATCAACTGACTTACCCACTGGCTCCGAAAGCCCGCGTTGACCACCATTTTGGCTACACCAATCTGCTGTCGGCATTGGCAGCAGACAGCGTGATATTCAACTCCAAGTTCCACCTCCAATCATTCCATGCGGCGAGTCTTAAATTCTTGGCCAGAATGCCTGATGGAGCAAACTTGCATGATTTGAAACAGATCAACGAAAAGTCAGAAGTCGTCGCCCCTGGCTTCTCGCCACTGACTCCAATGCCCGAACGCAGTTCCTCTGAACCGCTCACCATCGGCTGGGTCGCCCGCTGGGAATACGACAAACGACCAGATCGGTTCGAACAGCTTCTTGATGCTCTCGATACGCTCGGGCTAGATTTCCGATTAATTCTGCTTGGTTCGCATCCTCGAACGCAGACCACATCACTGAAATCGATCCAACAAAAACACCAACATCGCATACTCCACGACGGCTTTGCAGAAAGCACTCAAGAGTATTGGCAGCACCTGCGCAACATCGATGTGGTGGTCTCCACCGCTGACCACGAATTCTTTGGCATCGCGGTCTGCGAGGCGATCTGGGCTGGTGCCATCCCCATCCTCCCAAACCGACTTAATTATCCAGACTTGGCGCCCGCTGAATGCTTGTATGACGATCTTGACGAAGCAGCACGGCTGGTGACCGACTTTGAATGCACCGACCGACGCGAACGCATGGGAAACACCTGCCGTCAGATAATCGATGTCTTTCAAGCGACCAAGACAATCGCCCAGCTCGACCGCGTTATTGAACGAGTGGTCGAAGACAAACCCCTCGATTGAACGCTCCAATCAGCAAGCTGCGGTAGCCAAATGCTGCGGTAGCCCTCAGTCCGGTTCCCCTGAGACTTTGTGGCTCATGCGATCAGCGAGTTTTTTGAGCGTCTCACTGGCATCATTTTCCAATAGTTTCGCTTGAATCAAGTGAACCTGGTCGGCATCTTTCCATGCAGAGTCTATCGCTGTTTGGAATTCGCCTTCATTTTCGACCAGATGCCCAACACCGCCGCCATAGACTTTCGTCAGTTCGGTGTAACGCCAGGGGTGCACTTCGTTGTACT
>JAQWPZ010000031.1 GCA_029245125.1 Rubripirellula sp. | reverse complement strand
CGTACTCTTACTCGTACTCTTACTCTTACTCGTACTCGTACTCTTACTCGTACTCGTACTCGTACTCGTGCTCAGCCGGCTACCACCACGCCGGCCAAGCCTAGCTTTCGAGATGCCCGAAGATGGAATGTCGCACCTCAGGGTCTCGAATCTTCCAAATCACGGCATCAATAAAGTAGTGATGCAGATTGATCACGATCATCGTCGCTGTTCCCAACGCAACCAGACTGGTGGATGGACTCTGGACCAGCGTCCACTGCAGAGCTTGCGTCCATTCAAAGGCGAATAAACCAACCACGACCAGAGCAAGATAGTAGGCGATCATATGGAATCGCAGATGTCCCCGCTCGCCATGTTCGCGTTCAGCATAGTGATTGATCTCAACCCGAGCCGGAAACATCAGGTATTGCAGGGCATGAAAGATCTGTAGCAGAAAGAACGACGCGGGACTGAAGTCCACCATCACGTACCATGAGAAGGTTGCCAACCAAGGAAGCCAAACAAGGGCTGGAACGCGTTTCTCATGATCCCTTGCCATCAGGCAAAACCCCGAGGCGCCAAGTATGAAGCAGGCCAACACCACGACACGACAAGTCGACATCACTGCCTTGGTCATGTACTCCCCGGCTTGTTGTTCTGGATACCAAGTCTGCAACAACTGCATGCTCGAAAACGCCCAGGCGACGTGGTAAGCGAACAGGGCATGAAAGCCTGAACGGATCAGCCTTCGCTGAGTCACCGACATTCGGAAGCCACTCAAAAAAGCAAAGCAAGCGGTCGTCCCCCAAGACTGCCCCACGTAGTGCCAGCCCAGCACGATCGGCGCAACGTAAAGACTGAGGAACAGCATCGAAGTGGGTTGAGTCGCTGCGGCGGGCAGAACGGATTCCCCCCCTGCAACCGAATCTCCTGCAACCGAATCGGGCGAGACAACGGCAGCAGCATTCTCCGTTGGCGTCCAGCATCCCACGTACACCAGAAATGCGATGCCGATGATCGGGCCCGCAATCGTCACTCCCGGATATTTCCGAAAGCTACTCGGACGCGAGTAAAGAACTCGGTAGGAAGCCATGAAATGCGGAATGTTGATCAGAAAATCGGTCAACAGGTAAAGCAACGGGAACAGAATGCCCGTCTTGAGCAGATCACTCGAAAGTCCGCTGGGAACGACGAAAGAGTAGGCGATCACCACCATCGCGATAACCAACGAAAGACTGCCACCGCAAACTGCATCCACCGTCGGTGAGATCAGATACTTGCGAGTTACATCGGTCTTCTTATCGCTTCGTCGTCCCAACCTGTGTCCCTTGATCTGCGGAGGTGACTTGTCAGCGACATGGAGCCATTCGCCGACGGTAATCTGCCGAGTGGATTTGAGCCAACGCGGCGAACCAGTCGTTCGGCACGAAAGCCACCCTTGCATCATAAACGATCACGCTTCGCTGGTCCCAAGCGATTCCGTTGAGACGCTCAACTTTCACGAATCGCTTAGTCTTGCACGTGAACGAACCCCTCCGCAGGAACGCAAGCTGTTTGCAGACACGCAAACAGCCTGCATCGCTGCGCGACTGCGTTGATCAACTATCGACGCAAGTTTCCAGGAACCTTGCGAGCCGATGGAAATCGCTATTGGGTTCAATGAATCGGACTTTGGTGACCAGAGTTTCTGGATCAACCAATTCTTCGAACGGTACATAATGCAGGTCAAGTTGTCCGGAGACACTGACCATCACGCCGTTGAGTTTTTCTTCGACGAGGGCTCGATAGGCACCGACGCCGAGTTGTGACCCGAGCATCACATCGTAGGCGTGGGGTGGTGCACAACGCGATTCATAACCGAGCTGCAAACCATTGACTTTACGAGTCCGACCGGTGCGATCGGTGTAGCGTTGACTCAACATGCCGGCGATCATTGCTGACAAGTTGATCGATGAAATGTTGATGTGGCCGTGGTCATCGCGGCTGACGCCCTCGAGGTATTTTGACGGCAGGTATTCCGCCATGCCTTCTGCCAGCACGATGGTTCCCGAGGGACGGCCTTCGCGTTCACGGGCGAGCATCATATCGACCATACGATCGATGACTCGATCCATCGCCATGACTTTACGGGTTTCGCCAGTTTCCTGATTGACCACTTCTTCTTCGGCCAGTGACCCGACCACGTCTTCGACGCTGAGCACCATGCTCGCTTCGCCGGCGATCGCGGCTCCGTACGACAGCCAACCGGCGCTGCGTCCCATCGCTTCGCAAAGGAAGTACGACCGCCCCGCAGCCGCATCGAAATTGAGGTTGCGAATCTCCTCGGCGAGCGTCTCGACCGCGGTGAAGAAACCGAAGGTAAAGTCGATTCCGGAGTAATCGTTATCGATCGTCTTGGGCAGGTGAATGACCGGGAACCGCCGCGCGTCCGAGGGCAGCGTGTCTTGGTACAACTTGATTTTGTTAGCGGTCTTGAGCGTGTCATCACCACCGATCGAGATTAGTGCGTCGACTTCCAGCGAGCACAATCCCTCGTAAACACGTCGCAGCGGAGCGACCAATTCAGCATCTTCGAGATGCTCTGGTGAGCTGACGTGTTTACCAGGGTTCGTCCGCGCGGTGCCGATCATGATGCCTCGGCTGCTGCGAGCGTGCACCAATGAATCGTGAGTAAAGCGGACGTAGTCTTCGCCTTCGACCAAGGGTCCAGCGGACGTGTACTCGGCCAAGCGGCTGTAGCCGTGCTTGATCCCAAAGACCTGGGCACCTTCTTCAAGGAACGAGAATGCCGCCGTTGAAATCACGGCATTGGCTGCCGGAGCGGGCCCACCGGCAAACAAGATGGCAACACGTTTGATATCGAGTTCGTGGTGGTCAGGCATGGAGAGGTTTCAGGTAAGAGGTTGAAAAATAAAGAATCGCCCAGGCAGCAATCGTTCGCCGTCACCTGGAATCACCCCCAGCCGACAGGCTGAGCGGAACGGCGCTCGCCGCCGGTCTGGACAGAGCCGCGTGAGCTGCCAATTTCAGCAGCACCGTGCGGCGTCAGCCACCGCATTGGACGGCACGCCGCGAGCCGTCCATCCTTGGATTGGCGTTGCCCAATTTTAGAGAAAGGACCGATTCCGCCAAGGTGACGCCTTTCGGTGGCCCCTCCAGACCCTGCCCCATCCCCAGAAAAACGCGTTCAAGGCGTAACCAACCACCCTACGCGGCCCGGCGCCAGCCGCCGGTCTTCGCAGCCAATCAACGCGTCCAAGGCATAAGCAACCATCCTGAGCGGCCCGGCGCTAGCCGCCGGTCTTTGCAGCCAATCAACGCGTCCAAGGCGTAAGCAACCATCCTGAGCGGCCCGGCGCTAGCCGCCGGTCTTGGGGACTCATCCGTCTCGATTTCAGAAAAAAGGACCAATTCCGCCTGGGTGTCATCATTTGCTGGTGACTGCTGAACTCCGTACCGCCCGCAGAAGTCACCTAATCCACCCACCTCACCGGTTACTCATTTTGGCGATTCAAAATCCTCGATTCAAAATTCTTCACGAGCCGAATTGCAGCAGAAACGACCAATCCTCTCCTTGGGCCCGACCGTGCACGACGGCCCGCCAAGCGGCACTCTCGCTCGTTGCCACCTCTCGCGAAACCGGTACGTAGGCGCCTCGCTGCAGAATCAGAATTGGTCCTGCGGTATCGATTTCGCCGGCGGTGACGCTCAGCACATCGTCCGTTTTCGTCGCTCCCAGTTCAGTATCATCGTCGACGATGCCATTGCCATTATCGTCGACCCCGGCGACCCCTGGCTGTCCATCGGCACCAGGTCGAAGGTAAACGGTCGCGTTCGGATCAAATTGCTCGAATGCCACCGACACGACACCCAGCTTGGTCAATGAATCGGGAAGCAGGCGAGTGTCGATCTGCGTCGGCAGCTCATTTCCAAGCACTTCGGCATCCTGTGTTTCATTCCCCAGCATTACACTCTTTGGTGTTTCGCCGCGTGAATCAACCCAGTCGGTGACAGCAACTTTGACCGTCGACAAATCGTTTTCTAATCGCGGCACACTCGCCAGGACAGCCACACGACAAACAGCAGCCAGCAGCACGATGATGCCAAGGGCAATCACGAAGACGTCGAATTTTGGACGGCTTGTTGGTTCGATCAAAATCCAATTTACCTTGAAGCGATCAAACGCGATTCGAAGTTTGGCATCCCAAGCTTAAAGCTGATCTCGGTGTTCGACAGAACTTTGGCGTATCAGTCGAAGTGAGGGATTTTCGATACGAATCGAAATCCGCACAGCTTCCGGTCGGAACGGGAACGGAGCGCGAGTTTCCATTTCACCCGCGTCATCAATTCCAAAAAACCCATCGTTATCGAGACCATCCGAACCACGGTCCTGCGCGGCGAGCGTCAAAGACGACGACAATGGACTCCAGCGGGTTCCAGAACCTCCCCCAGGAACCAGTTGCGCGAAACCATCCCGCTCGTAAAAAGTCGTGTAGGTATCGAAGGCTGGTTGAAAGATTTGAATGGTGGTTCCACTCGTCGCCAAACGTCCGGACTGATAGAGCGAAGGGAGATAGGCAGTGACCGAGGTGTCTGCCGGCGTATAACGATCGATGCCAGAAAAGGGCGTGACCAAAAAACTTTGCTGCGTTCCGACGATCGGTTCGTCGTCAGTGCTGCGTCGCTCCAGACGACGCGGTTGCCAACCCCGCAATGAACCACCTGCCAGAACTGGGTATGCCAGGTCGACGAACGAACCGAATTCTGTGTTGGCTTGACCGCCGGCAGTTGCCTGTCGCAACGCTTGCCGATAGCCCGCATCACTGGGCCGAACCACAACCCCATCGGAGGTCGTAAACACGGCAGCCGACGGATCAAAAATTTGGATATCAAACCCAAGTGTATTGTTTATCAGCAGGTCTTCGCCAATTCGTTCTTGTCCCCAAGCATCGACCGAATCGAGGTGAGTCAAATCACCACCGAGGACAAACTCAGGTCGCAAAAAACCGCTCAGCGTGGTCGGGGTAACCACCGGGCCAACACTGGGAGTTGCGGGCGGCGCGATCCGCGTTCCGTCCAAGGTATTGGTGGAAAGAATCGTGGCGGCGTTGCCCAAAGCTAATAAAGGCATCGAAGTTGGCAGGTTGCCGCCACCTCCACCCATGACAGAATTCGGCACGCGAACGTGCGCGAACCGGTTATGGGGCTTACTCAGGTCAGCGAGTGAATTGGCCGCGACAAAGGAGGTCGGATTTCCGGATGCATCCAAAATCCGCCGCATCGACAGATCGGACTGTTGGTGAACCCCCGCCATGCCATACAGCCAACCCAAGCTCGCGTCCGCATCGGGACCTTGATTCGCACCGGTGTTGATCGTCAAACCGGTCGCGGACGGCCATGCATCGGCAGCCATGAACTTGACTGTCAGCGAATCACCAAAGTGATCGACCCCCGATTGATCGAGCGGAACCATACCAGGCGAACCCGGCCAGGCCTGGTTCAATGTATTCAGGCTCGCGACGTTCAGGTCAGGACGAATCAACAACACGCGACGATGCAATCGAAGACGATCTGGGATGCCATTCTCGGTCGTATTCCCGCTGCCAAGATCTAAATCGCCGTCGACATCGATGTAGGCAGGATTCGCCGGGAGCGACGCCAGTTCGTATTCCGGACTCGCAAAGTAAATGATCTCCGCATACTTCGACCGTATAACAACAGGGTCAAACGAGTTAGCAGTCACCGTATAGTTGGATGCGGGAAGACCGTTTTGCTCAAGCGTCTTGATATCCAGGATGTAGCGAGGGACTTTGCCGACGAACCAGTTGTTGCCTTTAGCGACTGCGGTGAACGCCAGGTAATCATCGAAGTCACCATGTTTCGAGTCGCTGAGATCAAGATTTCCATCACTGTCATTAATCGCTCGAAAGAGCGCCGAGGTCGCGTTGGTGACGGGACCTTCGTAGTACAGAAAATAGCCGAGCGGATCTTCGTCGCCGGAGGTTGGATTGAGCGTTACGGTGGATTGCTTCAATTCATCGGACAGTCGAGTGGTGATGTCGCGCAACTGATTCGAGAGGGTCGTCTCACCACGTCCCTCCTGGACTTTCTTGCCCACAAAACCAAAGGCTCGCGCTAGCGCCACCATCATCAGCAATGTGACCGCTGTGGCAACCAACATCTCCACTAAGGTAAACCCCCGTGGAGCCTCCTTGGAGGAAGCCGATTGCAAAATAGGATTGCGGTGGTTCTTATTCATTCTCATTGGCCATAACTCTCAAAAACCACGACATCTCTTGCATTCAAATCTTCGCCCGGCTTGAAACCAACGGGGATCGATCGGTCGATCACAAAGGTGGCCTCATAACGCTCATTCTTCCCGATGTTCGCGTTGTATTCGTCCTGCAGGCCTTGCGTTTCCGCATCGACCTCGAAGAATCCGATCGTCAATCGAACCAGGAATGTTTGTGAATTATCCGACACCAGGTTCGGCATCCGCATCAACGTTTGGTAACGCATGAATGGGTTACGAAGTCGATCGTGATGCAGGAACATCGAGGTGGGAAGCACGTTGATCGGACCGTTATCCAAGCGTGCCACTTCAGGTGATTGTGCTGCCACACGCACGAACAGCGAAGGATGACTGGCAGGAGGATTGTTGTTTGCGTTTAGGAATCCATTACCTCGCAGCAACGTTCCGTTCACCGAACGGCGTCGCAATTTGGTACCACCACGCACATCGATCGCTTTGGAGGATGACGTCGCCGATCGGAACACACCCCCAAACTCTGTCGGGAAATCTGGACTCAAGTTACCCGGATCGTAGTTGTAAGGCCCAGCGCTAGTCACGCGACTCGTCGCCCCTGCACCAGCAACTGGATAGCCACGACGACTCTGGACAAAGTTATTGAACGAAAGTTGGGTTGCCGATCCTCCACCCGCCGGATTTGTGAACTCGTTAGGAGCTAAATGTCCCTGCATCAATCCTGCCCAGACGGGGAAAGAAGAGATCGTATTCAAGTTGATCGTGCCCTGTCGCTGATTGTCATACATCATCCCGAAGGGGGGCGCCATATTAGATCGCATGAGCGCCAACTGGCGTTGCTCAGCGGTGTAATTCGGCTGCTGATCAGGAGGCAGGTTGATGTTGCCCGGGACAGGGATCTCTAAACGAGCTGGATCGATGATGTCCACTTCACCCCGAAATCTCGGCATGGTGTGAATGAAATCGAAAAGTTTCGCCAGCTCCATGCTCGTCCCACTGCCGGTGTCACTATGAAAGAAATTCAACAAGTGGCGGAACGGAGCACTCACGATAGCCGCATCGTCTGGTGTCGCGCTGTCAGGATAGACAGTCGGATCGGCAGTCGGATCGAATGAAAACTCTTCGAACAATCGGGCTTGGGAACACGCGGGGACCAACATCAGTTCCAGATGCGAGGCAAACGGACGATTCAACCAAGGATGGATCGCGTACGGTCGTAGCGGCAAGTTACGGTCGTTGCCGACCACATTGCCCGCGGTATCGAGACTGCCAATGCTGGCATCGAAGCCGATGAATCCGGGATTGATATTCGCAGTCTGGGTGTTCAAGAAACTCAACGATGACTGCACGTTCGCCGTGGCATTCGCTCCACTCGCCGTGTCAAACAAGAAGAATTCTTCTGACGCCGTATCGATGCTGGCATCTTCAGTCTCATTCGGTGTGCTGTAGGAGTACAACGCATTGGCTGACACAGAAGCCTGGCCAATCGAAGGCTGGACCTGCCCATCTCGCTGTCGGCTCCTCCGCTGATAACCTCCGTCGGAGGAAATATTGTCGGGACGATCCTCCCCACTGATCACATTCAAATCGATGGAGAGCCAATCAACCGTTCGATAGGGGTTGGTGATGGGGTCGTGAGGAATCGTAGGATCCGCGAGCCGCTGCAGAAAGGCAGAGCAATAACTCTGAAGTGTGCCCAACGCAGGCTCCTGATTGCCAGCACCAGGAGGTCCGTTACCGGGAGGTCCACCTTGATTACCAGCCGAGACGGTGGGGATTCGCCCAATTTCCACATCGAGTGGCGTGTCTTTGGCGGTGGTCGCCGGATCCGTGAAATCAATGTAAGCGTCGGTCAACAAATAGTCTTCGTCGCCGTCACCATCCAAATCTTGGGTTCCGTTCAAACGTGCAGTTGGAGCATCGTAATAGTTCCCGCCTCGGGGCAGAGGCTCCGACACACTCAACCCAACCACGTTCTGCAAAAAATTGGGATGGGCTGCATCACTCGGAACGGCGGGCCATCCCTGAGCAACGGTCGGACGCGGGGCACCGATCACCAACGGAAATGCGGGTGCGTAAGGATCGGTTCCACCGCTCAGCCCCGGAGTCAATCGGACATCGTTGTGGTTTGCAAACACCAAACCTTCAGCACCAAGAACCGAAAACCGCTGATCACTCGGCAAGCCTGGATAACCGTTATTAAATTCCTTCGACCCAAGCCGCGTTTCTGCACGAGGTGTCAGAACAAGAAACTGCCCCGGCTGCAGTACCAAGTTCGCATTCTGCACAAAAGGGGCAACAAAAATTCGGGAAGCAGCTTTCGTAGCAGCGCCAGCCGGATCGCCAAGATCCTCGTCCTGCCCGAACATATTGTTTCCTGCAATCACATTGCGAATTTGGTTGAACGCAGCATCGGGATCGGTATCGACTGCGGGGATATTCCGGAACCAAACAAATCGATCATAAGGCAACGCATCATTGGAAACGTCGGAGGTCTCCAGTTCATTCACCGCGTCGACTTCAAACGAAGCACTGTACGGCAAGGCCTGCCGGATGACAGCGGGATCGGTTTCGGCGGGATCACGGCCCGTCACATCCTCGGATCCTGCATCGTGACGTTCTGAAATCGCCACTCGCCAAACAGGAGCTCCACCGGGCGCGGCGCGAGCGAGGTCAAGCGATCCGCCGGACGTGTAAAGTTCCTGTGGTGCCGCCGGCTTGGTCGATTGATCGGCTGCACTGACGGTCGCGTGCGGACAATAAAGTTCCAGGAACAGAGAACCCTGCGGCATCCGCATCTGGTCTGAATCACGATCCCTACCCTGACCGATCCCCGGATTATCACGTTTGGCCTTACCACTCTGATCGCGGTCCGTGTCCCGTAGCCGAACATCGTGATAGGCAGCACTCTCGGTGAACACCAACTGCGGTTCCTCAACACCCCACACCACGTAAGCGGGCGGCGCTAGCTTGGTTCGAGTCGCATCATTGGGTGCCGCAGGATCATAAATATCGATCGGCGGCGACCAGCCATTGTGATTCAAGGGGAAAGTGGGATTACCCGACGTTGTTTCGTAAGGATGGTCTGCAACCGCCGCAGTTGTGTCGGTCGCGAAGGGATCCGGATCAAACACAAACCGGGTCATCACGGAATCGGGATCGCGATAATCAACGACGTTCACGGCCCACTGAGCCAGACGTCGAGCTTTATAAAACTCCACCTCCGTCACACCGGGCGGAAAGGAGTTGGACGTACCGGGTTGCGTCACAGGGAACTCAGCTTCCTTGGTGGGATCGTCCAAGTCACGACTGAGCGCCATTGCCAGGATATAAAGGTGTCGCGCCAACAGCTGCCGGCCGCTGACTGGGATCGTTGTCGATACTCCCGCAGCGTTGAAGCTACCGTCGATTCCCACCGTCGGTTTGGATTCACTCATCGTGTAGTTGGGTGCATCCCAATACTGCTTCGAACCGAATCCGGTCGACCCGATCGCAGTGTTGCCGGCGGCGGTCCTCGCCGTATAGGCAAACGGCTCGCCAACTTCACCGACTTCATCCGTGATCCCGTCGTTGTCATTATCGACACCATCCATATCCTGGCGGGCAGTTTCCAACGGCTCGTCAATCACATTGTTGCCGTTGTCATCGGTCAAGTTTCCAACGGCACGATTGATATCCAGCTTTCGGCCCAAGCGAATTTCGGGTGCCAGCAATCCGTCAATTTGATCAGCCGGAACTCCCAAGATCCCCAACAATTCAACCATTGAGGTATGCGGAGTAACAGGAAAAAACGCTTCCCATCGCAGGTCGCCAGTCCCATCACCACCGGCTCGGGTCGGAGCAAACTGACCGGACGATGATGTTCCTGCCTGAATACATCGAAACACTCGCCCGTTGGGAACCTGCACAACATCCCCAAGAGCGTAGGGGGTGTTCCTGATCCAAGCCGTTGCAGCGGGTGGCGTTTGACGACCGAAAGCAGTTGCCGGCCGGTCATCCGAAGCACTACGTGTCGTGAAGGCGTTCGCGAATTCAGGATGATTGACAATTAAAAGACGCAATCGATCACGCAACGCGGCGGGCAACAATTCAGAGTCGAACTGATTCGATTTCAGGATGGCCTCGAGCTCGGCAAGTGTGAATGGCCGATCACCGCTAAGCGCCCCAGTGGGGTCCATCTCGTAAGGGTGGTTGATCGCTTCATTGACGTTCGGTTCGACGATGCCCGTGGAGGGATCGTCCACACTGATCAACCGACCGGAGTCGGCACCAAGGATGTGGCCACTGCGGCCAATGCCCATCCCACCACGCCCAAACGGGTCGGTCGACGCACCGAACCCGCCAGCAGCTAAGTGTTGAGCGGGGCTGTAGCCGAACCGCAGCAGATCCAAGAAATCACGGTTGTCCGCTCCCGGATAATCCGGCGTGGTCAGACCTTGTTCGCCGAAGCGATAACGGTCATTGATCAAGCCGACCAAATTATTTTGCAACGTCGCATCATTAATCAATCCACTCGAGGAGGTTGCCGGCAACATGATTTCACTCGGCCCCCAACCGAGTCCGCGAAACACGTAACGCGAATTGTTGGCTGTATTGAGACCACCTCGGGTCCCCGCCCAAAAGGCGGCGCTGCTCTGCTTCCCCGAAACATTTGCAGCGAGTTGTGAATTGCCGTGGGCGTTGAGATTCAGTCGGCCACCCAGATCCTCGATCATCGGTGCGACCAGTGGACGCAACAACTTGCCCTCTCGTGATGTGAAGACCGGCAAACCAAGATCGACCCAGACGCTATCCGCAACTCCGTCCTTGTCGTTATCAACATCCCAAGGACCATTGATCAAACCACGAGCAAGCTGATCCAGAAACGAAGGATTTTGATTGATCGGCAGTGCCGTCCGTAACGCAAAGACATCACTGCCGCCGGTGAATCGTGGATTGATCGCAGTACTCGGTTGAGCACCACCACCCGTAACGCCACCGCCAAGAAACAACTGTCCCTGAGCGATGGGCAACGGCCGGAAGGTGGCCCGCGAGAGACTGACCATCAAATTGTTGTAATCCGCCCCACTCGCACCGGACCAATCGGTGTTCTGATTTAGGATGTAGTTGATGACAGCGGGGCGGTGAAACGCCGGGATGACCGTTCCATCCGGTCGCCGATAACTGAGCCACCAGTTGTTGAAATCGGGCGCGTCGTAGTCCTCGTCAAAGTCACCGGCGATGAACCCCTTATCAACCCAACGATCGAGGTGATTTGGTTGCAAAGCAATCGGCAGGTCAAATCCAACCACCGCTGGATTCTGATTCGAGGCAGGCAGCAGAGGATCTCGCAACTGCTGCAGCTTGATCAAATCAGCCGTTGATTGATCGACATTGGCGCCATCGAAGCCAATGCCTTTTGAATTTCGCGGCACACCATTTACACGAAGTGGATAGCCACCGAGCGTCAGGTTGGCTGGATTCGAATAAAAGAGAGCTCGAACAGCTTGCGACTGCGAAGCCGTACCCGCCGGCAAGATCCCCGCTTGCAGATCGATAAACAAGTCATCGTACGGTTGGACTCCTCCACCACCGGGCCGGTGAATCGATCGGATCACACGATAGGTTTGATTTTGCAGCGGTCCTGCCAAAAAGGTAACAAGTAAACCGGCATAGGCATCGTCAATCGGAGCGAGGCCAGCCGAACGGAAGGTGCCATCTGCGCTCACGGGAAATCTCAAAAAACCATCGTCAACCAACATCGGACCAAACGGGACCGAGTTCAGATGCCTCACCTGCAGATCGACACCATCGTGTCCGTAATAGTCGCTTAACAGGTCTTCCCCGAAAAACGGATTATTGGGATCGCTGGTCCCACGAACGATAGTCATCAGCGACTCGTTCATCATCCAATCGACATCAGGAGCGCGGGTATTGCGCTGCGCAATTGCGAACGATGCATTCCTGGCTTCACTACTGAACACCAGATAAGTTGCAACCAGCACACTAAAGAACATCAGCGCGCCGAGCACGACGACGAGAATCACGCCGGATCGACTTGCCGCTTTTGGTTCAGGTCTGAGTTTCATGGAATTCTCAAAAGCACTTGATTGAGACGAGCTTAGATAAGATTTTCGACTGGACATCGCAGCCTTATAAGTCAGATAGCAACATGACGCGTTCGGTCACCGAAACGACATCGCTAACCACCGTTGCATACGTGTTGTCGGCAAACGTGTCATCCGCATACTGCCGATTGACGCCAGCGATTTGGTAGTTGAAAGACCAGTCAGGCCCCTCCAACAGGAGCTTGTGACGCCAGACCTGATTCCCACCACCGGGAATTCTTGCACCAAGATTCGAATCGTCTGCTGTCGCTGACCCATCGGTTGTAAACCGCTCGGGTTCATTGTTCACAGCAACCACTCGGTACCAGCGATGAACCACCGGACCGGCTTGCGTTCCAGAAACGTTGCGGGAAAGCATCACCCAATCACTGGATTGAATCTCGGGGACCGTGTTGTCGGCCGAAACCAAATGAATCGTACCGCCGGCACCACCTCGGAATCCCGATGCATAAGTGACGTAAGTAAGCCGTTCGCCAACGGCATTGGCTTGTGCGTTGGTGGCCGGTGTCTCGGGAAGCGTAAAGTTCCGCTCTCGTTTCTTCATGACCACAATCGAAACCGATGCGTAAACGCCACCCGGCATCGGGTTGACCGTGGCAACCCACGTGAACTCACCTTTGGGAATCCGTGCGCTGTACGGCAACTGACCTGCGATGGCGGTCAATTCGCTATCTTTAAACGTCGCATTGCGGGTCTGATCATCCGGACGCGAAACCAATAGGTCGTCGGAATTTTCCACGATCGCCAACGCTTCCGAGGTACTCAAGAAAACATCCCGAGCCGGTGTCGTGGGCGGAACAGCTGGCAGCGTCTTGTAGATCCCCACCCGAGTCATTCGTGGCTGTGCCGTCGGCCAATTATTTGATTCCGTTGAGGGATCAAGCAGTGGGTTATGAATCCGTTCATAATAGGGGAACCACCTTCGTGTGTAGCCGTTCGTATTGACCGCCGGTGTAACGGACGACGAAGCGAAGAGCGGATCGATGCAGAAGGAATTGAGATCAGGGTTCGCTGTCAACACCTGAATATCGCTTAGCAAGTCGTCATTCACATTTCCCCGAAGACGTTTCAGACGATCGCTGGAAAGATAACGTTGGGATTGCAGATCTTTTAAGACCTGTTCCCCCATCACGGCACCAACGTTCAGATCAATCGCATCTTGCGCTCGTCGGCCAGCCAACGGCAGAATCGAAAGTAAGCCCAGTAACCCGATCAAGATCACACCGATCGCGAACACCACTTCAATGAGTGTGACGGCGCGACGTCCGATTCTTCTGAGTTGTCTGTTCATTCCAGCTCCACCGTGTCCGAGAGGTTGGCAAGTAGCCGGGATTCTGCGATCGCGGTCACGACGGTAATATCTGCAGGATCAGTAATGACTCCCGTAGGAATCGTTGAAACCGGTGCGAAAGGAGACGCGACCGCACTCCCTGTATTTGGATTCAGCACAATCCATAGCGACTCAAGATTCAGCACGCTGGCAGTCGCTTTGCGCTCTTGAGCAAACAGGTTGTCCTCGCGAATACCGTCGGCGTCGCCCAAGCAAAAGAACATCCGACCAACCGGTGAAACCAACGCTCCGTTGACTGGGTCACTGACGCTGACAACTTTCCCGTCGGGTCCGAAGATGATCACGACATCGAATGCCGGTAAGGGTGTTGGCGGTGCTTGTGAAAAATCATAAGCCGGTGCGTATTCATTTCCCGCAACGCCGAAGCCCGAGTAGTTCAAATCAATCGCGACGCCACGTGGCAAATCAAACGGGGCTGCCCCCGACAACACAGGCCGTCGGTGGATCTTGTACTTGATCACACGCGGCGTGGTGACGATGTTGGATGCAGGGAATCTCTGCGCACCGCTACTGAGCGGTTCATTTAAATAAAAGTTGAGTCGGACCAGATAATTCGGATCCGTCGGATCGTTGATCGCTAAATCACGGTAACTGAACCAAAACGGAACGATGCGTCCACCAGGCAACTCGATGTAGTCACCGTTTCGAATCGGGGCGCGGGGATCGTCATCGGTTGGGTCGCTGGGGTCGCCCACCATGCTCGCGCTTAACGCGAGCAGTTGATTGTCGGCCGGATCGAAGGTGGCCACTGTTACGAGGGGTGCCGGCAGCGCGACTAGAAAAGGTGGCGGGGTTGGCGGAGGTGTAGTGGCACCAGTCACCAGCAGCGTGGCAACGGCGTCCGATGCATCACCTGAATAGGGTGGAACACTGGTCAACTGATTCACACGAATTGAATGTGCTCGTCCGCGCGGGTCAGTTCCCAATCGCTCAATCACAACTCCCACTTGACGACCTTCGGCGATCGCTCGATTCCGCGCTGCATCAATGAACGTGGTCAATCCTCTGGCGGATTTTGCAATCCGCTGGTCGGCGATTAAATCACGCAACGTTGGCAACGCGATCGCAGTCAGCAACAGCAGCAGCGACAGCACCACCAACAGTTCTATCAACGTAAAAGCTGACCGCCGTGATGCCAGGGCGGACCGTGCTGCCTTGTCGGGCTGCACCGCCTTCACGGACCCTGCCGCCCGGACGAACCGGGTTGCTCGGGCTGACCGGCAATCAATGACTAGGTGCTTCATTTGTAATTCGAAATGTTATCGGCAAGAAACTTAGCGCTGGCGGGATCGACGATCTGCCCCGGCAAGCGACGCGACGCCCCTGATTGGGCCTCGACAAACCGCCGCAGATAAGGATCGGGAAAAAACGGGTCCCTAGGCAACGCGCGTCCCGGTAGCTCATTCCCGTAATGGGACACATCCAATGGCCAGCCCCAATTCGATCGGTAGCTAAAGTTCGTCTGTTCCACCCCCGCGCCACTCCAAGGATTGGCAGCGATGCCAAATTCACCATCGGCACCCGCCGAAAAAACAAGCGGTCGCAGCGACCAGGGTCGAACTTGAACTGGTGGAACGGAATTGACATCAGTGGCTAAAGCAGGCGAGGTGGCATTCGAAACCGCATAGGCATAGTCCGAGCGGAACAGATCGACGTCGTCCGCGACCGTTGTGTCTATCGACTGCTCTAGGTCTAAGTAACCGACCGGCCACCGAATGAAACCGAGTGGATTGCCCCAACCGTCAAGAATCTCTGGCAGACCGTCGTTGTCGGTGTCGCCGATGTTCGAATTTGGGATCACATCAATTGCGGGCGAACCGCCAACAAAAGACGTGGCCATGATCAAATATAAACACTCAGCGCCTTGGTTCGTCAAAGCATCTGAATTTGTGTAATCGAAACCTGCTGGAAAGCGACTCCGATAGGCGGCAAGTCGACTGGGGATCGCATCAGCGTCGGGCCGAACAACAGAACCGGCGGTCGCATCGGCGTCGTACCAACTGACGGCAAAAAGCTTGCGGCGTGATTTTTCGTTGCGGGTTCCAACGATGTTGCCGGCATTATCCACAACCACACGATTGGCAGCAGCGGCGAGTGGTGTTGGAGCATCAGCGATGTCAGACAGGCGATCTGGCATTTCCATCCGTTGCATGTCACGAATCATCATCAAACGAACTCGTGCTGATTCGCTGGCGAGCACTTCAAAACCGACTTCTGTATTCGGATCGACCTGTGTTTCTAGACTCGGTATCTCAACCGAAAAGGGACGATACTTGTACGACTGGTACTGCTCCTTCAGAACACTGTCGATCGCGTCGATGATACTTCGCGTTCGCGCTTCCCGAGCCGTCTGATTGACGCCTTGAACGGCGGTAATCACCATGCCCGCGAGTAGCGACAGCACAACCATCGCGACCAGCAGTTCGACGAGCGTGAAAGCGTTTCGGTGGTGAGTTCGTTGATTCATTGGATTGAATTGCATTGCCAAATCATTCCTCGACATCGTCGACAAATTTCCCGCGTGAGAAGTTTGCGAGATTGTCTTGCTGAAAATGGTCTGGACCGGTGAAGATCGGTGGAAGCGGTTCCTGGAATCGAGCGACATCGTTACGCACCAGCATTCCTGGTGCGTTCACTCCCGTCACCGGCATGATTGCTTTGCCCGTTGGGTACTGGTAGTAGAGCGGCAGTGCACCCACCGATGCGGTGGTGCCAAAATTGCCATCGATTCCCGGTGCGATGATCTGAAACGTATCAGGCTCCAAAAACTTCCAAGCTCTCAACGCGTCCAAAGGGGTGGCATAATCGTTCCCGCTTGGGTTGGCCACGACTTGGTCCGAGAAGTAGGGGCGGGCGACACCATACTCGGTCGAACCGTAGCCGTTGAAGTCACCGATGTTTTGATCGAAATAGGTATAAGATCTGGAATCAAAATAAACGAACGGAGCACCTTCATCGTGCGCCGCGTAACTCAGAAACAGATCGCCGTCAGCCGACAGGTAACGATTGGTTCTCGAGATCGGCGCCCCTGGTGAGATCTCCGTAAAATCGAGACCGGCGGGATCAAAATCGAACAGCTGGTTGTCACGATCGATGTTGATCTGGAAAACCACTAACGAGGGATCGGCAACTTGTTCAAGTGGCCCACCAGATCCTGTGAAAGGCGTCAACGGGTTGCTGCTGTAACCGCCCAGCACCCATGCCAAAACCTCTCCCCGATCGAGTGCGGTGGGATCATGCAGTGCAGCGTTGGCCGAAGCTGGTCCGTTATCATTCGCTGGATTGACGTCCGTCAACAACCGCAACCGATTCAACTCCAGAGGTGAAATCCTCGGAAAGATCTTTCGGTAGTGCCGTTCGACGACGGCCCAATCAGAAAAGTCAGGCGGAAAGTCACCGTACTTTTGCTCGTACTGATTCACTGCATCTTGAATCGTGCCAACCTCTAATCGCATCTTGGTCGACTTCGCCGTCCCGATGGCTGAAAAGATTGCGGGCACGGCCAGGCCCATCAGGATGCCGATGATCACGATCACGACCAGGATTTCGACTAGCGTGAATCCACTCGGTTTGCGTTGGGAGGTTCCGTTCATGTTGCCAGCTGTCGGAAAGGGGTTATCAGTTGTAAGTGCGTGCATCGACTCGATATCGGTGATGAGTTGACATGCTCCATGACTCGGTTGCCCGCGTTGGACAACCGATCACGAACGCTTGGCAAACGTTTCCTCGCTTACGACAGGCCGGAGATCAAGGAGACCAAAGGCATGAAGAGGCTAATGACGATAAAGCCGACCGCCAGACCAAGGAACACGATCATCAACGGTTCCATCAGAGCCGTCAGACCATCGGTCATCGTGCGGACTTCTTCGTCGTAAGTATCGGCGACCTTGTACAACATCGTGTCCAGTTCGCCCGTTTCTTCGCCGACGTCGACCATGTTGACCACCAGGTCATCGACGACGCGTGATTTAATTTTGGTCGCACCCCACAGCCCAGCCAGTGCGCCACCACCGAGAATCGCGTAAGTCGCAATCCCAGTCAGTTGCTGGACCATGACACCATCGTCCAGCTTGGTACCGGTGGCGGTCAGCGCGACCGACATCAGCGCGACGCCCGGAGCTGCACCGAACATCGCCCAGAACACAATCGCCATCGGATGGAATCCGAGCACGCTGTATTCCTTCAGCGGTTTGCTGATCACTTCACCTTCGCGAATCGATTCGTTGACTCGCGTGAACATCCGCTCGAACATGGCGTTGCCGGCCGTCTCGCGGGTAATATTGATCGCTTCCAAAATCGGCACACCGCTACTGACCAGCGTGCCGAGTGTTCGTGTGGTTCGGGCCAAGATGTTCTTTTCGATCAAGCTGCCAAAGATTGGCACTTTGATAATGAACATGTCGAAACCCATTCGGCCATGCCGAAACTTGCGCATCAACTTGACCAAGATCAGCATGCAGATCGGCATCAAGATCAACAAGAACCAGTAACCCGCGATGTAGTTACTCATCGCAATCAGCAGCATCGTTGGTGCGGGCAGCTTTAGGCCGAATTCTTCGAACATCGTTTCAAACGTTGGCACGATGAACAACATGATGAACGTCAGGATCAAGGTCGCGACCAAGACCACGACGATCGGATAGATCAACGCCCCTTTGACTTTTCGCTTCAGCGACTCGGCACGCTCCAGAAAGTCGGCAAGACGCTGCAGAATGGTTTCCAGAGCACCACCGGCCTCACCCGCTTTGATCATGTTGACGTACAAGCGACTGAACACCTTGGGCGATTTACTCATCGCCTCGCTCAGCGTGGACCCGCCCTCAATCTCGTCGCAGGTGTCCATCAGCGCGTTCTTGAGCTTGCCCGGCTTCTGGTTGTTTTCCAGGATCTTCAAGCTACGAAGAATCGGCAGACCAGCATCTTGCAGAATCGACAACTGTCGCGTGAACGCGCAGATATGTTTCGTCTTTGCACCACCAATCCCGACGGAGCGTTTTTTGCCACCCGACCGGCTTTTGGCCGCAGCAGCCTGCTTCTTCTCTGAGATCTTCGTAACGAAGTATCCCATCTGGCGAATAGTGGTTTGCGCCTCTTCCTCGTTGGACGCATCGATTTCGTCCCGGATCTCTTCTCCGGTCGCATCCATCGCTTCGAATTGATAGACAGGCATGGGGTGTTACCCTCTCGTCTTTAGTCGGATGTCTTTAGACGTTGTTGTTTAGTGTTGATTTGGAGGCATCGGCAGTCGTTTGCCGTTTGCCGTTTGCTTGCTGTTCGTTGCCGTATGCCATTGGCATGTACTTCTTCCGCTTACTCTGCCACCGTTTCTCGGATGACTTCGTCCAGCGTGGTGATTCCGTCGGCGGCGACGGAAACACCAAAATCTCTCAGTGGCGTCATGCCATGCCTACGAGCTTCATCACGAAGCTCGTCGGTGGATGCATTCGCAAGAACCATTTCTCGCATCGTGTCGTTCATGACCATCAGTTCGAACAACGCGATGCGGCCCTTGTAGCCGGTGTTATTGCAATTATCGCAGCCGGTTCCTTTGAAGAACGTTTGCCCTTCGATGTCATCTGGCTTCAATCCGAGATCCTGCATCATCGAACTGCTGACGGTTGTTTCCTCGCGGCACTTCGTGCAGACACGTCGCACCAACCGCTGAGCGAGAATGGCTTCGACAGTCGCGCAGATCATGAACGGCTGAATGCCCATGTCTTTCAAGCGAGTGACTGTTGCCGGGGCATCGTTGGTGTGCAATGTGCTGAACACCAAGTGACCGGTGAGCGACGCTTGGATGGCGATCTCGGCCGTTTCCAAGTCACGAATCTCACCAACCAAAATCGTATCGGGGTCTTGCCGCAGGATGGCTCGCAAACAACCGGCAAAGGTGACACCAACATCGGTATCGATCGGAATCTGGATGATGCCGTCGATGTCGTATTCGACCGGATCCTCTGTCGTGATCAACTTGTCCTTGATGTCATTCAACTCGGTCAACGACGAGTACAGCGTGGTCGTTTTACCGCTGCCCGTTGGACCAGTGACCAACACGATTCCGTTGGGCCGATCGATGGCTGATCGAAAGGCATCCAACATATCGCCGTCCATACCCACATTTTCGAGGCTCAGGTTGACCACACTTCGGTCAAGCACCCGCATGACGACACTCTCACCAAAGATGGTTGGCAGCACGCTGACTCGCAGGTCAACGGGGTGACCACCCACCATCAACTCGATTCGACCGTCCTGCGGCATCCGCCGTTCGGCGATGTCCAAGTCCGCCATCACCTTGATCCGCGTGGTAATCGCGAACGCCAAGTGGCGAGGGGGTGGAACCATCTCGTACAGCACACCTTCTGCCTTGATCCGGATCCGGAACTCGTCCTCGAAAGGCTCAAAGTGAATGTCGCTGGCGTGATCCTTAATCGCCAACAACAGCACCATATTGAGCAGTTTCCGGACCGGTGCCGAATCAGCCAACGCCTCGGCGTCGGTGATATTGAACTTCTCCGATTCTAATGCCGAAATTGCCGCTTTCAGCTCTTCATCATCGGCGAGTTGCTGAACGAGCTTCTCGACACTTTCGGTTTCGCTGTCGTAGTGCCGCGCGATGGATTGCATCACGTCCCGCTCGGTCGCGACCACCATCGAAATTTCGTAGCCCAAGAAGGTCCGCAACTCATCCTGGATGGTCAAGTTCTGCGGATCGCAAGTGGCGATGGTCAACAGGTTGTGCTCGAACTTCAGCGGCACCACCCGATACAACTGGGCCATCGTCTCGCTGATCTTCTCCATGACTTCATCGTCAAACTCGAACTCCTCGAGCGAGACGGTTTGCATCCCCATCTGCTCGGCGAGCGCCTGGATCAACTGCTCATCGGTGATGAGCTGCATGTCCTCCGCGATGCGACCCAGCAATGCGCCAGGCTGTTGCTCCTGTTCCTCCAGAACGATTTCCAGTTGCTCGTCGGTTAAAAACCCGAGGTCGACGAGGATCTGTCCGATGCGACGTGGTGCCATAGGTATGCCCAGATAATTGCTGGTCGTTGTATTCGGTGTTCAGTTTTTCGTATTCAGCCAGAATTCGCTTCTGCCGGCGAACTCACGCTGGCAAGTGAGATCGCGTCGCTGCGACTGGCCAGCATGGGCTGGCACGGTCTGTTGTTTTCAATTTATGTCGATTGCAAAACTAGTTTTCTTCCGGGACGGGGATCGCATCGTCACCTTCGCCGCGGCGAGACTGCACAATTCGCTTCGCCAAATCGTCGGGGCGATGCGCCTTTGAAAGTGCGTCTTCGACGCTAATGGTTTCCGTCTTCCAGTGGCCGTAGAGAGCGTCATCCATCAACTGCATTCCGAACTTGGCACCGGTTTGCATCGCACTGTTGATGCGGAACGTCTTGTTTTCGCGAATCAGGTTCGAAACCCCTGGTGTAACGACCAACACCTCGTAGGCAGCCACTCGGCCACCACCGACACGTGGAATCAGAGTCTGAGCGACCACGCCGATCAACGTACTCGCCAACTGAGTTCTAATCTGATCCTGCAGGTTGCCGGGGAAGGCGTCAATGATTCGGTTGACGGTTCCTTGGGCACTGTTTGTGTGCAAAGTACCGAAAACAATGTGCCCCGTTTCCGCCGCACTAATCGCAGCTTCAATCGTTTCGAGGTCACGAAGCTCACCCACCAAAATCACGTCGGGGTCCTGCCGCAGAGCACGACGAATCGCCTCTGAAAAACTAGGGACGTCAACGCCGACTTCACGCTGATTGATCGTGCTTTCGATATGGTCGTGATAAAACTCAATCGGGTCTTCGATCGTGATGATGTGGTGGTCAACTGTCTCGTTCAACAGATTGATCAAGCTTGCCAGAGTCGTACTCTTCCCCGAACCGGTCGGACCGGTCACTAGGAACAAACCGCGGGGGCGATGGACCAATTTGACCACCGCGTCGGGCAATCCCAGTTGCTCGGGAGTCAGTTTGTCGTTCGGGATCTGCCGCAGCACCATCGAGATGAAACCGCGCTGTTTGAAAATCGAGACCCGGAAACGTGCTGCGTCGCCGAATGCGAAGCCGAAGTCAGCACTACCAGCCTCCTGCAACTCCCGCTGGCAACGCTCCGGCGTGATGCTCTTCATCAACGCCACAGTATCTTCCGCGTCGAGCGTCTTGGTCTCCAATTTCCGCATCCGACCATGGAGTCGAAAGACGGGCGGCTGTCCAACCACAATGTGAATGTCACTGACCCCCTGCTTGATGGCAGCCTGCAGCAGTTTGTCAATCAGAACCGTAGCCAATGGATAAACTCCCTATGAACAGGCCGCAGAAGCCCGGTCGTGTGCGTGGTGATATGAATCGCTTGGTTGCTTGCCTGAGCAGTTCAAGACGTATCAACCTAATCTATGAGGAGACCGAACGAGAAAATATCGCAAGGACGAAAGCATCTTGGAGATAAGTTTGAAAAGTGGGCTTCCCGATGCAGCCAACGGAATGCCCTGATCCGTCCTGCAACGAGAGCATTATCACTCCGACTGCAAGCATTTCCAGTTTTGGCGACGAATATGCCGCTCGCCTGGCACCAAGGGCCGTGATCGGATCACTGCGTCGTACGACTGCAGTGGTACGCCTAACGGCCCCGCCAAACACCCCCGACGAGCCACTAGACAACAACCAATCAGGTGGCACAGTGGATCCACGCAAGGAGCAGGGATCGCCGACCGCAAAAGACCGCGATCCCCGCTCGCTGCAAGGACCGATCCGCTGCTCGGCCGAGCCGAACAAATGCCTAAAGCGAGTCGAGATCGGCGACGATATGAGACATCGCCAACGTTTCCTGCTCGGTTCTTTTGGCGACTCGATAGACCTCCTCGAAGGTGGTAATCCCTCGAATCACCTTGAGCATCCCATCGGCGTAAAGTGTTGACATGCCGTTATTTATGGCCTCTTGACGAATCTCCGTCGTGGGCGACCCCTTGAACATGTGTTCACGTAGCCGATTATTGACCAGCATCAACTCGTAGATACCGATTCGCCCGCGGTACCCGGTTCGCCCGCAGTAGGGGCAACCTTTCCCTCGAGTGAACTCGGCTTGCTTCACCATCTCGGGTGGCAACCCTGCATCTTCGATCACACTTTCGGGTGGCGTGTACCTCACCTTGCAGCGAGGGCAAATCGTTCGCACCAAGCGTTGTGCGAGGACCGCAATCACACTACTGGCGACCATATAACCAGGTACACCGATGTCCACCATTCGACTAATGGCACTGGGCGCGTCGTTCGTGTGCAGCGTACTAAATACCAGGTGTCCAGTTAATGAGGCTTGGATTCCCATCGAAGCGGTCTCATGGTCACGCATCTCACCCACGAGGATGATATTGGGTGCCTGCCGCAACATGGCGCGAATAATCAGTGCGAAGTCGAGTCCGATATTGTGGCGAACCTCGACCTGATTGATGCCGGGCAAGTAGTACTCAACCGGATCTTCGGCAGTGATAATTTTTCGGTCGGGCCGGTTCAACGCATTCAAAGCGGCATACAGAGTGGTCGTCTTGCCTGAACCGGTTGGGCCGGTCACGAGGACAATTCCATTGGGCCGACGGATCAGATTATTGAAGGCCCGGAAGTCACGTTCGCTGAGCCCGAGCTGGCGGACCCCGACCTTGATGTTGTCTTTATCAAGCAGCCGCATCACGCTCGATTGACCGTGGTTGGTCGGGATGATGCTGACGCGGAGATCGAGCTGCTTATCACCGACGGTGATCTTGATCCGGCCATCGGTCGGCCGCCGCTTTTCGGAAATGTCGATTTTGGAGAGGATCTTGATACGAGCGATGATCGCCGAGAGCATTCTCCGAGGAGCATTTTCGCGTTCGACGCAGACCCCGTCGATTCGATAGCGGATTCGCACCCGATCCTCGAACGGCTCGATGTGGATATCGCTGGCTCGCAGCTGCACCGCCTCCTGGATCATCAGATTGACCAGCCGAATTACCGGTGCGCTGCTGTCGTCGACCTCCGCCTCATCATGCGCCTCAGAATCGGCGTCGGTTTCGGTGAAGTCGATGGCCGTGTCGGTGAATTCCTGCAACATCGAGTCAGCCGACTCACCTTCGACCTGACCGTAGTATTTGTTGATCGCCCCGGTGATAGCCCCTTTGGGCGCTAGCGCGGTCTCGATCTTTCGGTTCAGGATGAAGCGGAGTTTTTCGATGGTTTCGAGGTCAAACGGATCAGAAACCAGGATCCTCAACGCTCCGTCCCGCTCATCGTAGGGCAGCACATTGTTCTCGCGGGCGACCGATTCAGGGACCAATTCGATCACATCGTCTCGAATCTGGGCCGATCTCAGGTCGACGTAGGGAATCTTGTTGTGCTTCGCCATCGCCTCGGCTACTTCCTCCGGCGTGGCATACTCCATTTGGATCAAGACGTCCCCGACTTCCGCGTTGGTCGTCTTCGCGACCTCCTCGGCTTCAGTCAGCTGGTCGAGGCTGATCACCCCTTGTTTGAGTAGCAAGTCGGTAAAAGACTGCATGACTCGGCTCATCGCGTCGTCCCTAAGAGGTCAAAGAAAAGAAAATCGCCCCAACTCCCCCAGGATAACAGACGATTCCCCCCAAACATCAACACGAATCGGATTTTTGACTGAGGAGTGGCGGAGAAAGGGAGCAAAACCGCTGGCCCGGCCAGCAGCGACCAGTCTGCGAATCAACCCCCAGCCTGCAAATCAAGCCTCAGCCCCCGAATCCCCCCCCAGCCCGCCGTGCTGCGATCCGACAACTTCGCCACTCCCTGCAGAGCCAGGTCCGCCTCCACACCCCCCATTGCTATCTGGACACGTGTGCACGTTCTGTTAGAATTGGGGATGCTCCAGGGTTGCCCCGCTTCCTCGGATTGCCCCGCTTCAGCCTCCCGCAGGAATTCGCCGATGTCGAGCCAGATGACCGATCGCCAACAGAACGTCTACGAGATGATTCGGGCGTTGATTGTCAAACGGGGATACGGACCAACCGTTCGCGAGATTGGTGAGCACTTTGGCATCAAGAGCCCGAATGGAGTGATGTGCCACCTCCGCGCCCTGGAACGCAAAGGCCTGATCCGACGCAGCCCAAACAAGAGCCGAGCAATCGAACTAGTCGAAGGCTTTGACCGACTGGGGCAGTCGCTGCCGCTGGCGGGAATGGTTGCTGCAGGCCCCACCACGCTTGCTTTCGAGCAAAGTGAGCGGGTCGATTTCAGCGAGATGTTCTTCAAGGACGACCGCTTTATCCTGCGAGTCTCTGGCGACTCGATGATCGATGCCCATATCGCCGACGGCGACTACGTCGTCATCCAAAAACAAGATACCGCAGAAGCCGGCCAAATGGTCGTCGCACAAACGAGCGAAGGCGAAGCGACACTCAAATACTGGCATCCCGAATCCGATCGAATTCGCCTGCAACCCGCGAACGCGGAAATGGCCCCCATCTACGTGAAGGATGCCCGCGTCATCGGCATCGCTGTCGGAGTCGTGCGGGCAGGCGTCTAACGCTAAACGTCAGAAAAACACGACCAGAAAAACAGTTCACGGGAACATACCAAGAACCGCATGAGATCGTTGGTGATCGCGGTGAATACGGTGATGGATGGTGACGGTGGAAATGGCGGCGGCGGTGGCCGCTGCTGCGGAAACGGTGTTTGCGGTGGAAATAGCGGTGGCCGGTGTTTGCGGAAACGTCGGTGGCGCTGCTGCGGAAACGGCGGTGGCGGTGGAAATAGCGGTGGCCGGTGTTTGCGGTGAAAACAGCGGTGGCGCTGCTGTGGAAACGGCGGCTAGCGCTGCTGTGGAAACGGCGGCTAGCGCCGGGCCGCTCAGATGATTTGTCCGCTTACCAGTGGAAAAGTGTCAGACCGTGCGTGGTGCGGTGGCGCTGCTGTGGAAACGGCGGCTAGCGCCGGGCCGCTCAGATGATTTGTCCGCTTAACAGTGGAACGGTGTCAGACCGTGCGTGGTGCGGTGGCCGAACTTGGCTTTGCCTCTAGAACCAAATGATCGCCGCGATTCCGATAGGGATGCACCACCAGGCGAACCAATGCAACCGATCGCGGCGGGACCAGCGGATCAACCAACCGAGCGCGAGAATCCCAACGGTGAACGCGACACTCGCACCGACTGCGAGTTGCAACAACGAAAACTCCATCGAAACACCCTCGGAATAGTCACTCCAAACGTCTTTCAGTTCCAAGACGGTGGCACCCAGGATCGCAGGGATCGCCAACAGGAAAGAGAACGTGACCGAATCTTCGTTCTTCAGCCCCATCAAGCGACCACCGAGAATCGTTGACCCGCTGCGACTGACGCCAGGTAGGATTGCGAATGCCTGAAAGCAGCCGATCACGAAGGCGTTTGCATGCGACATTAGCGTGTACTCACCGTCGCGTGGCTTGATCCTTCCCAAGACGAGCAACATCGTTGCAGTCACCAACAACATGGCCCCGGCGAGCACTGGATTTCGGAGCAGGTATCCAAATTGGTATTTGATAGTTAGGCCGATCACGACGGCTGGGAGGGTTCCCACAATCAACCGCGAAATCACCCTTCGATCTTTGGTTAGCAAACGCAGGATGCGTCGCCAGTAAACGACCAAGATCGACCCCAGCGTACCAGCATGCAAAATGATTTCCAGCGTCGGTGACGCACTCAACTCACCCAGCAGCGCACCGAGGATGATCAGATGGCCCGATGAACTGATCGGCAGGAATTCGGCGATTCCCTGCACCACCGCCAGGATCAAAATGTCGATCAACTCTTTCTTCCCTCGCGATGGGGCGACGTAGATTCCTATGTTACAGTCAGCGTACGCTTTGAATCGAACTTGTCGAAGCGAATCAACCAAAAAGGAAGCCTGGATGGACCACTCTCGTGACCAACCAACCGACGTTGGTCCGGATGAAGCGGAGACAGCGGAAAGTACAGTTGCGCCGATGGCGCGTCCAACAGCTTTGCGTGGCGATTTGATCAACGTCGCACGGGGATTCTGCATGGGGGCCGCCGACACGGTTCCGGGCGTTAGCGGAGGAACCGTCGCCTTGATCCTCGGGCACTACCGAAGACTAGTGACCGCGATCAGCCACTTTGATCGAAAACTGCTGTCACTCGTGGCCCAAAAGGAACTGAAAGCGGCATCCGAACGCATTGACCTACGCTTTCTGGTCGCGTTAGGAATCGGCATTCTCTGCGGTGTCACCTTACTGCTAAATGCAATGCATTGGTTGCTCGATTACCACCCGAGCGAAACGCGGGCAGTGTTTCTCGGATTAATGGTGGCCAGCGTATGGATCGTCAAAGACTATGTGGAACATTGGACGGCCGCCCGCTTCCTGCAAGTACTAATGGGTGCAGTGATTGCATTGGGGATCACCCTCCTGCCGACATCAACAGCCAGCCTGACTTTACCCTTTCTGTTTATCTCGGCAGCCCTGGCGATTTGCGCGATGATACTGCCGGGCATCAGCGGTGCATTCGTGCTCCTGCTGCTTGGTGTTTATCAACCAGTAAGCGGTATGATCAAAGAAGCATTGAGGGGAAACATCACGATCGAGTCGATGACTCAGATCATCGTATTCGGAAGTGGATGCGCCTTCGGCTTGCTGGCCTTTTCACGTGGCCTAAGGTGGCTACTGGAACACCGTCAAGGCAGCACCATGGCGGCTCTCATGGGACTGATGATCGGGAGCCTCGGGAAACTTTGGCCGCTGCAGATACCAACGGCCGAAACCGCGCAATTGGAAGCCAAAATGCGCGTCATGCAATACATTTCACCAGCCGATTATCCGGGCAGCCTGATGTGGCTGATCGCATTGGCAAGCTTTGCTGCAATCGCCACCTTGGCGATGGAAGGGATTGCGAAAAAAACGACAACCCACTAACCACTCGCAGCACTTCCTAAGCCTGATCCTCGCACAGCAGTTCAACGAAGAGTCGGCTCAACGAAACTTGGCGGTTCGCCGTCCCCGCCCTTCATTCGTTGCTCTTCGCCGACTACTTGTTTGCCAACCGAGCAGCCGACTGCGTGAACGGGTTGATACGCACAGCACCCAGTTCCGCTGCCGGTGTCTCAATCTCCTCGACGGCAGGAACACCAACACCTTCACAATATGGATTGCAAAGCGGTGCCGGGGTGGGCACGCGCGGCTGCAAAAACTGCTGCCGCAAACGGCTCCGATAATCATCTCGTGCGACGACCATCGGCGGCGAAGCAAAAGGACTCAAACCGTACGGACGAGAGTGGCGTGCGCCGTAATAAACCGGTGGATTCGTCGCAAAGTAGGGTGGCTTGCGAATACTCGATCCATATTGAGCACCATACGGCTGGTAGAATCCGTAGGGTAGGAACCCATACGAGCCGGGCTGTTGAGCCGAAGCGGTGTTGGAAGTTAGGACCGCAGCCAACAACATGGCGGCGGCGAGTACGAATTTCTTCATCGGAAACCTCAGCAGGACACGGCAGAACGAACCACGACGCGGCATGAAAAGATCGACCACGGACCGGTTCTCAGAGTACGGCTCATCAGACAGCAGCACCCCCGTGCGACGAACCTACACTAGTCACGACTCTCGCCCGATTCAAGTTTCCCCCCCAGAAATCACCTCCAGCATGGCCAATCCCCTGTGAAAATTGCATGTGTCATCCATTCGCTCAATGGTGGGGGTGCGGAACGAGTGCTGGCATCGCTCGCCTCGCGATTGGTGTCGAGCGGTCACGCCGTGACCCTCGTCATGCTCGACGACGGCACGAAAGCGAATCACGAACTCGACGCCCGCGTGCAGGTGCGACACCTGAATCTCATGGCCGATAGCCACCACATCATTCAAAAGGTTCGGAACACGCAAATGCGAGTCTCGCAAATGCGTACCACGCTGCGGGAATTGGCACCCGACGTAATTTTGTCCTTTTGTGATCGCACCAATATCCTGACACTGATGGCCGCTCGCCCGTTGGCAATCCCGGTCGTGGTCAGCGAGCGAAGTGATCCCGCCCAGCAACGCCTCGGATTTCTTTGGGAACAACTCCGCAACCGAACCTACCGGCAGGCAACTGCAATCGTTGCACTGACCGATACGTCAGCAAATCATTTGCGACAGCGGTTGAAGGTCGACGTGAGCGTGATTCCATCCGCTGTCGATCGTCCGCCGTTTCAATCAGATCGAGCGGCGGCTTGTGACCATCGCCGCATCCTAGGCGTGGGAAGACTTGAACCCGAAAAGGGATTCGATCGATTGATCGAAGCTTTTCATTCGCTCGCCGGTTCTCACCCTGATTGGACGCTCCGCATCCTGGGCGAAGGATCGCAGCGTGAGGCACTGCAACAACAAATCACCGCGATGGGTTTGACCGAGCGGGTCTCGCTTCCTGGATGGGTGATGCCGGTTTGGGAAGAATTGGGTGCGGCAACGCTGTTCGCACTGCCAAGCCGCTACGAAGGATTTCCGTCGGCGCTGCTAGAAGCGATGGCAATGGGAGTCCCTTGTGTCGCCGTCGATTGCGAAAGTGGACCGCGAGCCGTAATCCAAAACGAACACCAGGGGCTACTCGTCCCCAACGAGGTCACCGCACTCTCCGACGGGCTGCGGCGATTGATCGATGAAAAAGCAGAACGAGAAGAGCTCGGTCGAACCGCCGTCGATGTGGCCGAACGATTCTCATGGGAATCGATGGTCGACCAATACGAAACGGTGCTGCGTCGCGTCACAGCCACCGAGCAGAGAGATTTGCCGCTGCAGTGATGAAGTCGGAAAGAGTCCCAATCCACTTCTTCACGAAGCCAAGTCCGCAAGCGCAGCGGTGAACCGAACGCCTCAATCAAACGTGACCGATCGCAGCATCGCAACGGGAATTACTGCCAGAGCGCAACGGGAACGACTGCCAGAGCGCAATTGCCAGAGCAGCATCCAAGCGGGACGCACCGTTTCCGAACACACCCCAGCGGAGTCGCCTAGCCACAAAGGTCTATGGCGACTTCGCTAATGCTGAATCACGATCGCGAACCGCTCGCAAGAGCTTTCAAAAAACTCGTTTGCAACGAGCTTACAGAATTCCGCCGTGGGTTCGGATCGGAGTCATGTGGCTAGGGTGATCTAGGAACCAGAAACGTTCCCATTCATCCACAACCGACCGCAGATCTTCCGACGTGTACAGCAATTGCTGGACGCGGCGCTCTGGGCGTGCGGAGTAGATTGGGACGAAGCAACCGACGGTGGTGGTGAGGCATGCTGCCAACAAAGTGAGTCGAATGAGACGTCTCATCGAGCGTTCCTCCGTGAACGATTCGCGTGGTGAGTTCAATCGGTATTCCAACGTCCGCTTGTATCCCAACGCCCACTAGGGGAATCGGTTTTCGGCAGATTGTCGCTGGGGTTTCCGCTTGGTTGTTTGGATTCGGGTTTCGATTTTGCATCGGCAATCCGATGCTCTTCCGCCTCGTCCAAATCTCGGACTTTGGCTTCCATATATTTCCCCGGTTTGAAGGTCACCACGTGTTTGCGTGGAACATTAACCTGCTCGCCGGTTCGCGGGTTTCGAGCCTTTCGGGCAGCCCGAGGTTTCACCTCGAACACACCAAAATTCCGGAGTTCAATCCGTCCTTCTCGTACCAAGGAATCGATAATCGCGTCAAACGTCTTTTGGACGATTTCCTTCGTATGCTGCTGAGTCAGCCCAACCTCTTCCGAGATCGTTCTCACGATGTCTTTTTTGGTCACTCTGACTCCCCGCGGCACCGAAATGCGTGCTTTTCGATCGTTGTAAACCCTTTGCCACTTTCAACTTACCACTCGGGAGAGTCTAGGTGGCCCGCTTCGGGTCGTCAAGATCCTGACACATCAAGGTGACAGGGCTACAACAGCAGCCTTTCGGTCACCTCGTCGTTATCGTCCGCCCTAATCGTCAACCTTGAACCAATCGGCACAATCCGGAAAAAGTTATTGCCGAATCGCTGGTTTTTCCCACCAGAAACGGCACCTGACCGCCAGAAAAACAATCCCCAGCCGTGCTGCGACCCTCCGCAAACCGGCTGCGTTTGAAAAAGCCCCATCATGGAGCAGATCGGCCAAACGAACCGGGTTGATTTCGTCACCCGCCAGATTTAACCCGGCGGTTTGAGGAACCGGGCTACCTGGTCACAGCCAACGGCCCGAAAGAAATTAACTTCGCGAGCTTGGACATCTTCGCGTTTCAGCCGGCTCCGCGGACCAAGAATCCGATCACCGCTCCGACCAACAAACTGATCGGAATCGCGACCGCCAGGGCGATCGCAACAGGCATAATTTGCCGACTGCGCGAAGCACCGGCCTCCCAATCCTCGGGGGGCTGCGGTACGGACAGTGGTTCACCGCTGAGCCCACTCGAGAATGCCTCGGCAACGGGCAGATCAGCAAACTCGAAATCGCGGATTTTGGAAGGATCGCTCGGTGGCGGTGGGGGTGTCCAGGCTTGGCGTCCCGGCGGCACTTCGATGATTTCGGTTGCCGCCGCTGCCCACGGTTCCAATCGCTCAGCCACCTCAGCGGCGGTCTGAACTCGCCGACTGGGGTCTTTCTCCATCATATCGGCGATCAGATCAACAAACTCCTCCGACAGCTCTGGGACGAACCGACTGGGATGATACGGAGTTTGCTCACGATGCCGCTTGCACTTTGATAGCGAATCGCCCCCCGGAAAGGGAACTTTGCCGGTGACCGTGTAGTAGAGGGTGCATCCGAGCGAGTAAATATCCGACAGCGGTCCAACTTGCGTTGAATCACGAATTTGCTCCGGCGAAAGGTAGTCCGCCGTCCCGACCAGTTTTCCCGCCCGGGGGTCGGGATCAACACCCATCGTCCAGGAAGCTAAGCCGATATCCGAAACTTTGGCCTGCCCATCGGGCGTCACCAAGATGTTTCCCGGTTTAACATCTCGGTGAACGAGGCCGAGTTCATGGGCGTACTGCAGCCCCATTGCGGCCTGCGAGATAATCAGAGCGGCATCGTTCATCGACAACGGCCCGCTGTTCTTGATCAGGCGACGAAGATCGTAGCCCGGCACATACTCGGTCACTAAGTAGTGAACCTTCCCATCCACCCCGGCATCAAAAGCTCGCACCAAATAGGGGCTATCCAATTCGGCCTGCATCCGAATTTCACGCCGAAAACTCTGCCGTGATTCACTTGTCGACTTTTCGAGCGGGAGGACTTTGACGGCACATTGCCGCCCCATCACATCGTGCACACCTTTAAAAACACGACCCATCCCACCCTGCCCGATATAGTCGGTGATCAAGTAGGGACCAAGCCTCAGCTTGCTGCGACCAGCCCGCAATTGCTGGATCTGGTACTCGGTCAAAATGCCATGATCGACCAAGGCCTTGACCACGCGTGATTCGTCAGCACTACCAAGTTCTTGAACGACCGCATCGTACTCGGAGGCTTGGATCAGATTGCTCCGCAGCAGCGCTTTGCGGAGAGGCAGTTTCGGATTGGCTTTACTCGCAGACATGCAACCACACTAGCACAAAACGTCAACGAATCGAGATCACTTGCGGGACAAGATCACCAGCACGGCGGATGTAGTGACTGACGACGCTGGTGAAAACAGCGACCGCGGGGAAACCTCAGACCACTGAACCGCCCCAATCGAAGTAGACCACATAAATTGACACAGGGAGCGGGCAGGCTCCAAACAGAGAAAAGATCAGTGCTACCGAGGCAGGTCCAAAGATCCCGCCCAAGCAGTGGGCCAGTTTTCTCCCAAGCAGTGGGCCAGCTCTTACAAAGCATTGGTTGAGGGAAGTGGTGCGGTGACGCACGAATCGAGCACTGGCTCAATTTATCCCACCCTGACACCCTTCCCGCAAACACGATTCAGTCGCCTACAAACACGACCAACAAATCGGCCACAGCATGACTCCCCATCGGGACGGTCACTGCGTCTCCCTTACAGTCCAAAGCCGCCGTGTTTTCATCGCCACTTGGAAGCGGTTCTTCGAGCGCCGATTCATCACTTCCTTGGATCGTCATCGCGAATTCGACATCCCGAAAGAAACGGAGTGTCGGTTTGATGGTTTGGGGCTTTGTCTGAATCACCCGAACAATGGCCGCCAGCTTCCCGTCACGGCGTCGCGCGACATGCAGAGTGGTCAGTACAAGATCCTTCGAACTGGCGTGAACAATCCATCCGATCTCGGCAGCCGCATGATTTTTGTCGACCGCCACGTCCAGCGGTGGGGCAATCAAAGCGCGGGCCGTTGCGACAGCGTTCGGCACATCGAACCCAAGGTTCAACACGAAACGCTGACAAGATTCGTTTTCCACCTGCAGTAACGAATCAACAAAGCGTTCCCCGACCCGCCGAAAAAAAGCGAGTCCCGAGCCAGTCACCAATGTCTGCCGTTCGGCTTCGTCGATCACGACGCCCAGCGGAGCAACAATTCGCCGACCATGGGCACGATGCACTTTGTCTCGAACCAAAGAACGACAAATCGCCGACTCGGTGGCAACGGCAATACGTGCCGCTAAATACTCACTCCACGGCGAACCGGTGATCGGAGCGGTGGGAACCACTTCGCCAGCGATCTGCAGCATTCGACTGCCGCGTCTCAGCGTGTAGGTCAACCGAAAAGTCGCCAAGACCGAGCCACTCTTGGCATCCTCAATCGAACCAGACGTTTCAATTTGGCCGGCAGCCGAGCCAGAGTTCGAGGCCGAAAAACTCTCACACTTCATCACCGTTTCATCAGCCGTTTCCAACCCCTGCCGGGAACGAATCAAACGCAGCGACATTCGGTTGCCACGACCGCCGCCACTGTAAACACCCGCCAGCCCACCCGATTGTTGACTGATCGCGACTTCCATGAATTCATTTTTTAATCCATCCACCTCGGCAATGGCCTTCGGGCCACCGAGCAGTTTCTTTTGGATCAATCCCGTCAACGAACTTTGCGATCCTTTTGCTCTGCCCTGCACAGTCACGAATCCGCAACCGGGGATATCGACCGTCGCGGTACACTGCCCGCCTTCTTGAGAAGCGGCAAACAAGTGCTTCGATTCGGCGGGCGAGTTTCCGCAAAACAACACTCCATGACGAACACCGCTGACGTGCGGATTGATTACCAGCATGGCATCGGCCGCAGCTCGATCACCCGCGACTGGTTTGCCGCCGATCGCCGTCGCAAATCCTGACGCTACTTCTGCATCGGCCACATCACCAGTGGCAGACTGCCCGGTAACCAATTGGGTCATGCCGGCGAGCACTTGTTGCTGTTCCTCGATGACGTTGGATCGAAACGCATCGGCCAGGGTCGAGATCGGGTTCGACAAATGCTGTTCAACACACCGTTCCAGCAACTCATGCGAGTCAGTCGAACCTGATTGCGTCGCGGCGTGATGGTAGGGATGTTCACCGGCGGTGAAGTAATCGTCGAGTTTCCAGAATTTCCCCAGCACCAGACTCCAGGAAGCCGCACAACGCAAGTCGTCAAAGGCTGCACAGGTTTTGCCTGGCCAGTGTGCCAATAAACCGGTCGCGATTTCACCACTATCGATTGCCTCGCCCAGCTTGATTCCCAGCGTCAAGAAGGTCGCATCACTGGCCGCATCGAGCGGCTTGGACGTCAACGCTTCCATTTCGACACCCGCCGCTTGCATGATGACCTTGGCCTCATCGCCGTAGCCGGTTCCGCTGGCAAAATCCAAAGGAATCACGCCGCGGTAACCAAGTGTCGCTAACGTGCGAGTCAGATCGGCGGGCGTCGTGCCACGGAAGCGACCATAAACCGCAGGAGGTGTTCCCACTGCATCAGCGGTGCAGTGCCAGGCATCCACAAACACTCGCTCGGCTTCGGCGAGGGTCATCGCATCCAAACAGACATCGCCAGTCGGTCCGCCGCCGGCCCAACCGACATGACCATCGACCACCGCGCGACAAAATGACTCGCGCTGCGGGTGGGAACTTTCAGCCAACGCCACCGCGGTTTCGGCGTCAATCAGCACATTGAATGGGGTCGCCAGCACAGGATCGGGGGTTGGCGGGGCAGCCGCTTCATTCACCACCGACTCTGCGGGGGCACTTTCTGCTACCCGGTCAGCGACCGAATCGAGCAAGGCATCGACAGTCGACCCCACGCAAAGGTGGAGGTCAATCAGATGCGGGTCGGACGAAAAATAGTGATCACGCTCCTCTGCCAAGCTATCGAATACATCGTGTAGCGCTTCGATTGCCGCTTGCCCGTTACCGTCGACAAAAGCCTTGGCTGCCGCCACCAGTCGGGTCTGCAAGTGGATTTCGTCCAGATTGCTGGTGTACCGCAGCCGACGAGTCATCACCTGCACCTGCAAAGCGACATAGCCGGCAGCGTAGAAATCTTCCACGCCGATCGATCGCTCCTCTCCCTGCAAACGCGAAGCAGGTTGGCTAAACCCCGGGTCAAGGCTGAGCAAAGGGTGCTGCCCCAATTCACTGGCCGATTTGTCCTGTTCACTGGCCGATTCGTCCTGTTCACTGGCCGATTTGTCCTGTTCACCGGCCGATTGGCGAGCCTGAGCGAACTGCTCGGCCAGATTTGCCAACATCGATTCACGATCGTCGCCGGTAACCCAACATCCCTCCGACGACTCCGTTGCTCGCTGCTCGAACCCATCGGGCAGCTGTGACTGGCT
>JAQWPZ010000293.1 GCA_029245125.1 Rubripirellula sp. | reverse complement strand
GTCAGTGCGTAGTTTTGGCCTGCCGTTACGCTCACACTCACCACGGTCTCGCCAGGTTGGTTCTCGATCACCTCGGCCGTGTCCGGGTTGATCTCCAGGATTGCCGATTCTTCGCGAATTTGGGCAGCGAAGATCTTCTCGATCCGGTCGTCGGTTTCTAAATCAGTCACCGAGATCGTCAAGTTGATTTCAGGTTCGTCTTGGAAGTTGATTTCACCTCCCACGAAGATGATGTCGTCGCCTTCCACAACGAACCGTGGATCATCGATCACGATGTTGTGGCCACCACCATCGGCGTCGATGATTTCGATGGTGCCGACGGGCGACCCGCCGAGCACCAATTCGGAGATCGGGGGCAGGTCCAGGATGATGCCTTGGGGGGAATCAGGTACGGGAATCACCGTGATTTGCACGTCGAACGCATCTGAAATGTCTCGCCCGTCGTGCAACGCTACCTTGAAAAAGTCGATGCCGTTGAAATCGCGATTCGGTACGTAGAGGAACGAGCCATCGGATCTTGCTGTGACCGATCCGTGGCTGGCAGGTGTTAGCTGTACCAGTGCGTAGTTATCACCGTCAGCGTCGAAAGAACGCCGCAACGCACCGGGGGTCTCAGTCCACAGCGAGCTGTCTTCTTTGGTTTGAAAGCTTGGTAGGACTTCGTATTCGGGTGTCACATTACTGCCGGCTATCGCGACGCCGAACAAGATAGGGGCAGGGGTAATACCGTCGGCCACAGTGATCTCGTGAGCGGTGCTGCGATCCAGAACGATTTCCGCGAATCCGGTGGTCCCTAGAACCACCATCACATCGGATTGCTTATCCGAAGATAGCTTTTCCGGGGCGAGCGCGACGGAGGACACAGCACCGATGGCGGACAGGTCGAGGGCTAAATCTGTGACCGTTGTCCCGTCACGTAAGTTGATGATTCTCAACGCGGTATCGATCGGTGAGATCGCCAACAACAGTTCTCTGGCCCCATCGATGACGACTGGGCCGGTCACGTTGTCGAGGGTGTGCAGTGCTGCGAAGTTCGCGTCGACATCATAGATCGTCACGCCACCATTGGTGTTGCGTGCGGCGAGCAGTCCAGAAGCATCATCGAACGTCAGCAGGTCACTGGAATCATTAAGTTCAAACGGTGTGCTCGTGATGAAACTGCTGCTCGCATTACTCCACAGCGATGCCTGCAAGCCGTCCGAGCCATTCCATGCAAAGACCGAGCGGTTGCCCGTTGATGAGGTAATGACTTGGGTGTCGGTGGGGACTGTCGTGTTGGTGACGACGGACGTGATCGCATTTTCTGGATCGGATGCGTCCACACTTCGTACGACTGATTGACCGATAGCGACGTCCAGTAAGACGCCGCGGCCGCTGCCGTCGATGGCCAGTTCGGACCACGGTTTTGACGAGCTGCCAGAAAAATCAAGTGGTGTGACTGTATCGCCGAGGGGGTCGATCACCCACGAGGTTGGGCCGTTGGTATCGGTTCCGATCGCCAGCACTCGTCCGTCGGGAAGCGTCTGCATTTTGGTCAAATCGTTGCCGACCGGCAGCAATTGGCTCTGCCCGCTGGTGGGGTCACCGATAACGAGTGACTGGTCGGTGAGCGCCAAGGGCGATGCGACGCCTGGAAGAATCTGCGTCACGCCGCTTTCGGCGATGACCGCACCCTCGATCCGAGCCGAGAGGGGAGTTGTTTGAGACTGTGTCGATGTGCCGTTAAACAAACGAACCAGGTAATCGCCGTCGGTCAGGCCATCGAATTCAAAAGTGCCATCGGTTTCGCCCACCACGAACCGCTCGTCGGCGTCGAGTGCTGCGTTGTCGTTGGCATCGATGTAGATCAGGCGTTGCGGTGCATTGAGTTCCCCAACTTCGCGTTGGGAAGAATGGTTGGCGTCCTCAAAAACGGTTCCAGTGATGGCAGCGAGCAACCGCCGTTGACCCAAGCATTCGACACGCAATCGTCGCCGCCGGGTTCGGCGTTGCTTCGGTTGGAGGCTGCCTTTGGTCATGGGTAACCAGATCGGTGCAAAGAAACGAAAAGAGAGTGCGACGTCAGACGTTAGAAACCATCGTGCAGGGAAAGTTCCCCTCCGCGGGGTGGAAAATGACGAGATTCCAGATTTTTCCCTCGCTTTGTTTCCCAAGAAAAGTCATCCACGCTGCGACCCTTAGCGTTTATCATAACCGGAGTGGACGGTTGACTCCGAGTCGTCCATCCTCATTTCGCTCTGCTTGGACCGTGGGAAAAACCAGGAAACTAAGCATTTGCCTCGAAATGGCTTCGTCACCCAAAGAAAGAACGCGAAGAATGAATTCTTTTCCCGATACGAATTTTTCAGTTTTTGGCCGATGTTCGAGGCTCGTGTTGGCCGCCACTTGGGTGGCCTTTTTCACCCTGACTGCCGCAGCCCAGGGCCTCAGCGGGCCGGGACAGCGACTCGAGGAGACACTCGGCGGCGGTTCGAAGGGTGGTTCGCAAGGTTCCGGCGGTGCCGCGGGTTCCGGATTTGGACGTGGGTCCGGATCTGGGTCCGGATCTGGGTCCGGATCAGGGTACGACGACCAGATGAACGGCGGGTACGGCGACGAGATGGAGGGTGAGTACGGCGACGAGATGGAGGGCGAGTACGGCGACGAGATGGAGGGCGAATACGGCGACGACATGGGCGATGACTACGGAGGTGGTTACGGTCGGGGCGAATCTGGCATGGGAGGTGGTGGCTACGGACGGAGTGGTGGTGGCCAGCGCGGAGCGGGCCCTAGCGATGCTATGCGGACCTATGTGACCAACTTCACCTCGGCACTCCGCGGAATCGATTTAGCCCCGATTTTTCGGACACGGGCCGCTCCAGCCCTCGGCGGGCCTGTCCTCCGAAGGGATGCAGAGCAAGCTTTCCAAGCTGGGAATCACGCCTTGGCCCTCGAATTGATGTTCGGGCACATGGCGACAGAATACAACGATGCAATCGTGATGCTTCAAACCGTCAAATGGAGCCCGATTTTGCGACGGCCCGTCTGGGGATATCGGTTTGGCGTCTCGATGAATGTTCGCGGCGAAGCGACAGCCGATCCAAATCCGATTCGTGAAGGTGCGACGCCAGCCAGGGGAGGCGGGTTTGGCGGCGATGGTGGCCGTGGTGACGGCGGAGGACGCGGCGGATTTGGTGGCGGACGTGGCGGTTTCGGCGGAGGACGTGGCGAATCTGGCTACGAGGGGATGGAAGAGGAGATGGGAGATGGCGACTACGGTGGAATGGAAGAGGAGATGGGTGACGGTAGTGGCTACGGCGACGAGATGGGTTACGGCGACGACATGGGAATGCAGATGGGCGGAGGACGTGGTCCGGGCGGCCCGGGAGGTCCCGGTGCTGGACGCGGACCCGGTGCTGGAGGCCGTTCGGCGGTGCGGACCCGAAGCATGCTCAGTCCGGCTGCCGCTGAGACTCTCGATAAAACGCTCGGTTTGGTTGCCGAGGTTGCTTCCCAGAAATTCCAAGAGCGATTTCGCCGTGGTGATTTCGGAACCGTGCTGACCAACGTCGGCGCCCCACCTGTCCCGGTCGACGACAATCGTGGTGGTAATCAACGAAATACCAGTCCACCGGTTAGTCGTGTGACCAGCAGCGAATTGGAGGAACTTCTCAGTACGGTCGCCGAGCCTCCGCCGATGTGGAAACCGGGGATCGTTTCATTGGGAGTCGCCGATTCAGACGAGATCCTGGCCGCTGCTCGAGCCGCGAACCTCGATTTCGTGTTCCACTTTGATGTCTCAATCAAGCAGATGCGAACTCAAACGCAAAACTCCTCAAGGTGCCGATTGCTCAATGTTCGCACCGGCAAGTCGGTGGGGATGTCGCGAGTCATGGACTCCGTGGAGGCGAGCAAATTTGCTGCCGCCGGCCGCATGGACGAACGGGCGTACGTGGAAGACCAACTCAATGGCTTGCTGGGAATCATTGATCGACAGCTGAAGGTGGTCGAGGTACCGACTGCGTTGACAAACGATGCAGTTCGAGGCCGCATCGCAACATTGATGTCAAGTGACACGGCACGGAGTCTGAGAACGCTCGCCGAGATTCGTCTGTACCAAGCCAAGAAGCTTCTCTCGGATCAAGAGGTCGAAGCCGCGTTTGACATCGTCGGGGCAGCCGAGGGTTTGACGTTGCTGCACGGATCACAACAAGAAAGTGTCACCGTCGCTCGTAAATGGGCCGCCGCGTCAGCTTCTGGAGCCGAATAGGCACTCGGCCATTCGGAACTGGTCTTGCGTTAAACGACTGTTCTAGCAAGCGGCTCACCTTACCGGATCGACCGGTGAGATGAGCCGTTTTGCGTTGGTCGCTCACGCTATCGCTGATCACATCGTCACTTGGTTTCGATTTGAAGTTGGCTGGTCGTCCTGCCGCGAACAACCCTGTCGCAGTCCTGCTTCACGCAGCACGACGATGTCTCAGGAAGGTTCAGGAGAGTCATCCATCATTCCCTCCGCTAGCTCCGCCACTCAATCAGTCACGCGGAACCTCGATGCCTTGGATCAGTGCCGTCAATTCTTCGTCGCTTGTTCGCCCTTCGATTTCGGCCTCGGCGGTCAATTGAACACGATGCCGTAGTGCGGGAATCGCGATGTCGACCACGTCATCGGGAATCGCATAATCCCGTCCACTGAAGGCAGCGAGGGTTCGTGCTGATTGCATCAGCGCCAACCCGGCTCGGGGAGAAGCACCGATATGAAATGCTGGCCAGTTGCGAGAATTCCGGACGATCTGATTGATGTAATCGACCAGGGAATCTTCGACTCGCACGGTGCCGCATAGCTTCATGATCTCAATCAATTCTTCCGGACTTGTCACCGTTGACACTTCATCCTTCAGGCGTTGATTCAGGTCAATTTGCTGGCTGTGCATTTTCAGAATCTCCGCTTCCTGCTCGGCCGAGGGATAATCGACTCGGAGCTTGAACATGAAACGGTCGAGTTGGGCTTCGGGCAAGTTGTAGGTGCCCTCGCTTTCGAGTGGGTTCTGCGTCGCCAGCACCAGGAATGGCTTGGGAATCTGATGACTCGTTCCGTCGATCGTAACGCGGTACTCTTGCATGATTTCCAGCAGCGCCGCATGGGTCTTCGCTGGCGATCGGTTGATTTCGTCGGCCAACAGGAATTGCGTAAACACAGGGCCAGGCCGAAAGCGAAATTCACTCCGCTGCATGTCGTAAACCGGTGCCCCTGTGATATCCGAGGGCATCAAGTCGGCTGTGAATTGGATGCGTCCGCATTCGCAACCCAGCACCCTGCCAAGGGTTCGCACAAAGAGAGTCTTGCCAAGACCGGGGACCGATTCAATCAAGACGTGGCCGCCAGCGAACAAAGCGGTGAGCGAGCCAAGAACCAGTTCGTCTTGACCGACAAACAGCTTGGAGATCTCGTTGGAGATTCGCTCGTACAACTTTTGGACCGGTATGAATTTCGGCGAGGCAGCGCGGGTGGGTGTTTGGTTCGCACCCATTTGCCCGGCGACACCTTGGTTCGCCCCCATTTGACCGGCGACACCTTGGTTCGCCCCCATTTGACCGGCGGCACCTTGGTCAGCGATGGGAGGCTTCCCCGTTCGGCTCGGTTTCTGTTCGGGTGGTTGTGGATTGGGAGTGTTTTGATTTTCGGGGGGCACGCTGCTCAACGCTCAGCCTCATCGGGTGGAGTAGATGGATTGGAGGGGGGGCTGCCAGGTGTCTCGTCCGACCTGGCAGCAGGATCTGCACCAGGTCGCCGCGTGGACAGCTTTTTCGGGGTTAACGTTTGCAAGTTACTGGGCGGAGGCATCTCGGGCGGTTTACTCGAATCCTCTGGTAAGACCCAAGGCCCGCTTGCTTCCCCGTGCATCCGTTTGAAGTACTCACTGATTCGCATGCGAGCATAGCGTTCGCCACCTGCTTTGTTCATTAGAGCTGCTACCGCATCGAGGTGATGCCCGAACTCGTTTTCATTGGTGCGTCGAATACGTCTTGGTCTTCCGAAAATGGGCAGCAGCATCAAGCAGATGACCACGCCCAGCATCAGGCCATGCATGGTCACTAGACTCAGCGGCCAAACGGTCAATAGTTCCATGCCCGACGCTTCCGGAACACCCGGATTTTGAACGCTTACCGGAACTTCGAATCGATTGCTTGTGAGGAATCCGGCCAACGGGGAAGCGACGTTCGCTGGTTGAGAGGCTTGGATGATTCGATCAGCAAGCACCCGGTTGAATGGGTTAGTAAATGAATAGTTCGTCAGAAGCGAGCCACCCGCAACAACCAAGATTTGGGAATCACGCCACCGTTTCGACTGAATCTGAACGACCAGTGGTTTACCGTTGGCCTCGGAGAGTTGCGGGGTACTTTGGGTGGGTGTAACGGTGCTCGTCGGTTCGACAGTCGGTAGCCATTGGGCATTACCTGGGCCGGTCGGGCCGGTGCCATTGATCGCCTTTGCAAAACTGATGGAGTTGTCCGCTTCGGGATCGACAGCCAATACGTCAAATTCAATCCCGACCGGTGTGTAATCTTCTGCCGAGAGTTGGTCAAAGTCATCTTGCCATGGTCCTGTCACTTCTCGGACCGGTTGACGCCGAATTAAAGATTCCACTCGAAACCAACCGTTACTCGTCATGCTTGGCCGATTCATTCTCCATAGCATCCGCTCGTTGGTGCTTCTCGCTGCCCGCCGACGATATTCCAAACGTTGGGGAGGAGCTGCAAGTTTCGAGGCATCACTCCAATACTCCACTTCACTCCCGCTGTCGGGGATCACGTAGACCAAGGTTCGGCCTCCGCGGCTCAGCCAGCGGTTGAACCAATTCGTCGCGTTGGCCCCGACGGGAAGCAGCATCTGGGGTGTCCAGACGATGACATCGGTATCCATAACGCGGTCAGTCAATCGACTGATGTCGCGATCACGAAATCCTGCTTGCGAATAAGACTTACGCAGTGCCCCAAAACCATTCAGGCTGGTTCTTCCGGCCTGCCCCCGCGACTGGCCGTAGTCAGTGGTCAACGAACCGCAGCCGCAAGTTGCAACAAGGGCAAGCACGAGGCAGGTGAGCGTGAATGACTTGATTCGGTTCATGCGGCCACCTCGCGACGACGCTCAACCGATTTTTCGAGGCTTTCGTTCGCTTTCCAAATCTGTTCGAATTGAGGGGCGGTGATGGCGTGACGTCCGAAGTACGAGCGTTCAAAGGCGTGCACTGTCATCCTCAGGACCTTCCCCGATGTCGTGTCGGCACGACGTGTTTCTCGGACGTAACGACGATTGGTCTTACCCCGATTGAGCCGCAGCATTCCGACTCGGTCGAGCAACAGAAGCTGATGGCCGAATAACAAAATGATCGCTTGATCGAACTGTCCTTCGCCCATCAATCGCTGAGCTTCGGATCGAAGATTGACATCGGTTCGCCGTAATTCTGCCGGCAAATGTTTCATTCGTTCGAGGATTTGCTCGTCAGAAGTTTGCAGCAAGTCGGTTGATTTTCTTTTCTTGGCGATGGTCAGATCGGATTCGGTTTTTGAAACGGCGAAGAAAATCAACCCAATAATCGTGAGGGCAATGACAATCAACAGCAGCCATCCAAGCACATTCATGACGGATAAGTTGGTCCCGAACAGTCCTGTTGTCTGACCCGTTGTCCCCTGGGCTGTATTGGGATTTTGAGCAACACGCTGGGCCTGCGGCAGCCAGCGACTGTTGCGGTTGATCGAATCCTGATTGGAGGGAGGGACATAGACAGGAATCAGTTTGCCGCTCTCCGCGTCGTACCAGGCAGAATCGTCAAGTACCTGCTCGTTGGACCCCGTGATCGGTGGATTCGATTTGGACGAATCGGATTCAGCCGCTTGATTGGCGGCCACCGCGTGGCCGCTGGAGACCGCAGTCACTGCCGAAATGATCATCAGCCCGGCGATTATCGCGTGTCTCATTTGGGCGTCTCGGTGGCTCGTGTGGCTTGGACCGGTTGCGTCACGGAGGAGGCCGTTGAACCGGATGCCTTGGTGGCTGCGGATGCCTTTACTGATTTGGTCGGTCGGGCTGGACTGCCATGGGCGTTGCTTTGGGAGGAGGTGACTGCCAGTCCTGTGTTTTCGCCGAATTCACGCATTGCCTCGGCACGCACCGCAAGCTCGACTTCCCAACCTTCTAAGCGAATGCGAGTGTCAAGGTAATTCAGCAACCTTACCAGCACACTGACGGCAGCGACGGTCCACAAAGCGAGCGGAATAAACACTAACAGGGTTAACAAATCCATGACCCGCCAATTTCCGAGTGTGATTCCGCGGACAAACACGAGCGAGTACAGCACGCTAACAAGCAGAATTAGCAACACAAACGAGACCGCTAAAAAACGGCCTCCCAAATCGCTGGCCATCGGTCCATGAAGCGATTTGGACCGCCGCGCGAGTGTGATCTCGAGGTCCGATTTGGAGCGTAGCGGACATTGTTCCAACAAAATGATTTCTGGAACAAAAGGTCGACTGCTGCGGACGATCGCTGCGAAGAGCAGTAAACAGATCGGGACGAACACATCCCAGAAGCCAGACAGTGGTTCCCCCCATCGAACGATCAGCAAGATCATGGTTGGGATCGCTAGGCGTTGGACTCCCAAAACCCAGAACCAGCGGGGGAACTGCCGTTTGGCTTCCTTGAAAACGCTTGCCCAAGTGGGGCGTTGTTCGAAGACGGCTTGTCCCAAATAGAGTGTGGTCAGTACGCCGGCAGCTGGGGCTTGCAGCAGCACCAAGACTGCCATCCAGAACATGTAACGCGTGAGTTCGCCGACTGCTTCCTCATCGTTCAATCCGTAATCGGCTTCTTGGAGCGGGATCCAGCCGAGCAGCGCCGTGTTCAGAATGGCCCACACCATCGCTCCGGCAGTGAACCCGATTAACAAAGACGCCGGATATCGGCGGATCATGATCAACGCCAGATCACCGATCTCAGAGAGTGTGCGAAGTCGAACCACGACATGGGTACGGTCAAGTTGCATCGCTGAACTCTCCCGCTGGCTCGATTGGTTTGAGCAGTGTTTCGTTGCGGGGGAAGCCGAGCACCACAAAATAGAAACTGATCAATCCTGACGAGAGCACTGCCCACGTAGCTTTGATTACATAGGGAGCAGGGCTAGGCGACAAGAAGCCTTCGGTAAAAGCGGCACCGATGAATAACATGGCTGACGCAGCCATCACGGGGACCGCTTTCATCGCACTTTCACGTAGTGATTCGATACGGGTTAGTCCGCCGGTGCTGAACAATCCCACACCCAAACGCAATCCTGCCCCGGCCGCTAACACGATTGCAGTCAGCTCAAACGGACCGTGTGCGGTGACAAAGTGAAAGAAATTGTCTCCGCCCACAACATCGGGGCGGGCCATGTATCCAAAGACTGTTCCCAGCACGACCGCGTTGTAAGCAAGGTTGAACAGGCAAGGAATAATCAACACGCCGCTGGCAAAACATTGCAGCCCGATGCCTGTGTTGTGCTGGATATAAAAACCGGACATCTGCACGTAATGATCCAATGATCCGTTTAGAGGTGCTTCGTACATATCTTCCATGCTCTCGAGCTGTTCCGCTCCCACCATCCGCTGGGCAAAGTTCGGAAACATCGTTTCGTTACGAGCCAGGAAGAGTGACATCGCGAACAGGCCAAAGAAGATGACAGCTGCCCAACGGACGCAGGCATCTGCGAAAATTTGTTGGGGTGCTTCGCGAAATAAGACATCCGTCCAACGGTTCGGTTCAAATTTGTTGGCGCGATACAGTTGGTTGTGGGATCGCGCGACCAACCGGTGCAGATAAGTCACCGTGCCGGGCGGCAGTTGGTAAGCGTCAGCTAACGCGAGATCGGCACAGGCCGATCGATAGAGTGTCGAAAATCGCGAAATCCCCTCGGCACCTTGGTGATGGGGACCGCCTGCTTTTTCAGTTCGACCCTTCGATTCCATCGCATCGCAGAGCGTTTCCAGTTCGCTCCACTGGTCGCGACGTTTCTCTAATAATTTAGCGGGGTTCATTCGGTTTCTCCCGCACGTTTTTGCTTTGAACCAACAGCGGAACTTGCGGAACGCTTGGTCTTTGCTGAGTGTTGATTCGGGTTGGTCTTGAGCGGGTTGGTCTTGAGCGGGTCAATCGGCATGCGGCTTGTTTGAGCCGATGCGGTGCCCGCTTGTAGACCCACCTTGGTTCCTAATGCTAATCCCTGCGGTTTGTTCTCATCTCGTCGCAGTGGACTGTAACCCGCCAACGGTCCCAGGTCAGGTGCTTGGTCGGAGGGATCCGCCAAAAACGTTTTGTAATAAAGAGCGTACATCAGCAAGTCAGGGTCGATGTCTCGGCGGAATTCAAACTTTTCGACCAATGGGTCAGTCAAATGGCGGGCGACTTCACGGCGTCGTGCCGGCGTCAAATAGTGACGACGTTCGGCATAGATCGCTAAGGTACGAGCCATGCTGCGTGAGACACGATGATCACCTGGAAAAAAAGACGCCAGCGCGGGGACCCGTGGATCATCGACTTTGACGACCGGCAGTCGCCAACTCCGCTCATCCACGATCACCATGGTTCCAGCCGCCAAGTCACCCAGGCGTTGCATCCGACGAGTGCAAATCATTGTCGTCAAACCGACCATCCCCGTCGGGATCATAAACACGGGAGGCACATCGGGTGCGACGTTGCTGATTGCGGCCAAGGGCATCAGGTCGGCAACCCGAAGTAAGTTTCGAATCAAGGCTCGTTTTCCACTGATCGGTCGCCCGTCGACATCAATTGCCCGCAACCCGCAAGCCCACTTTCCCACGGTACGGCCATTGAAATAGGTTTCCATTAACGTGCCGTAGAACCAGCTGATAATGAAATAGACCAAGAAGGTCGTGGCGACCATGTATGGGCCGAGTTGGCTGAAGCTGATCAGTCCACCGATGAGCCAGATTAATAAAACAATCGTGAGGATCACGACCCAGCGGACCACGAAGTCGATCAGAAAAGCCGGCAGCCGGCGAAATGGGCCCGCCAACTGATATTCAAATGAAATATTCTCTGGCGTTACCACCGCGATGGTCGTATCGAGAGCAAAGGGTGTGGCCATGCGTTGGGCAAGCTGAGTTCAGAGAAGGCAGAGTTCAGAGCAGGTTGCCCGTCCTCCCGATTATTATCGATCGGCATCGACTCGGCCACAACGAGGCGTCGTGCCAAACGATCTGTCGCGAATTTCTGGCTAACTAACCATGGCCGAAATAACCATGATGCAGGGCGCAGTGGGTGAATCGGGCTCTTTCGGAAAGGGAACACTGCTCGCTCGCGGCCGTCCGTCGCCCCTCTCGTTTCCAACGTGGCCCGTTCGATTCGAGGGTTATCTGATTGATTCGAGGGTTATCTGATTGATTTGCGGGGGGGCCCTGACTGATTTGCCTATCTGTTTGGCCGAGAAGTGCCTCGTTTATCCTGCAGGCGAGAGTGTCAACGTCGCGTGGTCGGACATCGGCGATAATTTTCGTGCTAAAACGACGGCTTTCCGACAATGCCACGCACAGAGAGCTTGACGCGATGAGCGACCAGGACTCTGCCGCAACCGAAGCGATCCCGCACAGCCCTCATCCCCACACGGATCCCTGTCAGTAAGATGTGTCGGCAATCCGAGAGCCCCCCCAAACTCTGAGGGGAGCCCTGCCTTATCTCGGACCCGGCTTCATCCTATCCGCTTCGATTGTTGGTTCGGGAGAATTGATTGCGACCACCATCGTCGGTGCAAAAGCTGGTTTTGTGCTGATGTGGTTCCTCATTTTCAGCTGTCTCGTCAAAGTTGCGGTGCAAATCGATTTTGGCAAGCACGCGATCAGCTCTGGTGAATCGACGATGGCGGCGTTGAATAAGTTGCCAGGACCCCGGTTGGGGAAAGCGAATTGGTCGATCTGGACTTGGTTGGTCTTGATGCCCTGGAGATGTTGCAGGTGGGTGGCGTGGTGCTGGCGCTTCAAGAGTTCTTTCCGTCACTGCAAGCGATGCCGGCTCGCGCGATCACCGCCTACGCCGTGGCGGCTTCGGTTTCGCTGTTGGTGTTCCGTGGCCATTACTCGTTGATCGAAAAAGCGTCGTTGCTGATGATCGGCGGATTCACGTTGTTCACACTCGCCTCGATTTGTGTTTTGCAGACGACTGACTTGGCGATTTCGGGAGGCGAGTTTGTTTCTGGACTGATCCCAAATCTTCCCGCTGAAACAGCGATTCTGTTGGTGGCGATCGGCGCGTTCGGAATCACTGGCGTCGGCGCGTTCGGAATCACTGGCGTCGGGGGTGATTAAATCATGGCCTACAACTACTGTCGAATCGAAAAAGGGTACGCGAGATACACCGGACCCTGCACAGATTCTCCCGAATGGGAACCGCGAGCCAAGGGCTGGATTTGAATCATGTATTTGGATGCCATACTGGCGATGGTTGCTTGCACCGCGATGACGGTGATGTTTTATCTGCTCGGCGCCGCGATATGGAATCGGTAAGGCTTGGTTCCCGAGGACGATCAACTGATCAGTACGCTGGGCAATTTGTACACACAATCGCTCGGTCCCTGGGCTCGAACGGTCTATGTCATCAGCGCGTTGGTCGTGCTGTATTCGACGCTGTTCGCAGCCTTGGCGGCTTGGACACGGATGTTTTCTGAAGCCTTTGCTCGGATCGGCCTGTACCGGTTTGAAAACGAGCGGAGTCCGCTTTGGTGGATTGGCGTGGGTAATTCTTTTCGGGTGGGCCACCTTGTTCTTGTTGACCGGTAAGCCGGCCCTGATGGTGATTCTGGGGGGGATTGCGACCGTCGTGATTTTGCTGATTGTTGTTTTTGCGGCGATCTTTTTCCGGTACCGTAAACTCGAACTGCGTCTCTTGCCGACACGAATCTATGATGCGACCTTGTGGGTCAGTTCGATCGCGATTGTTGCCGTTGCGGGCTACCTTGCCTTTCAGACTGCGGACCTTGCTTTTCAGACGGTTGCAAATTTGATTGGCGAATAAATTCGCAGGTTTCGGTGGGAGTTGCGACGGCTGCGTCTCTGCCGGCGTCGATCTCTTCGGTGCGGTGGTGGCGAGCTTCGAGGGTGAATAGGTTTAGATCCCTCAAGAAAATGCGGGTCATTTCGCATGGAATTGCGTGGTGCATCGTAAACAAAACAGGAATTAACGACATGAAGCGTTTTGGTGTACTGGGGACTGGTCGGATCACACGGCGATTGGTTGCCGACCTCCAATCGACCGAGGGAGTGGAAGTCACTGCGATCGCCAGTCGAACGGCGGAGCGGGCACGTTGGTACGCGGACCAGTATGGGATCGCGGCGGCGGTCGAAGGGTATCAAGCACTGCTTGAACGGGACGACGTCGACGCTGTTTATCTCTCGCTGCCGCCGTCATTGCACGCTGAGTGGTCCATTGCCGCAGCCAACGCCGGCAAACACGTCTTATGTGAGAAACCTCTGGCGGGGAATTCCGCTGAAGCGGAGGCGATCGATCTGGCATGCCGCGAGGCCGAGGTGCGTTGGCTCGATGCGACCGGGTGGCTACACCATCCTCGCACCACTGCTGCGGCTAATTGGTTGCGGGAGGGGCGTCTGGGCCAAGTGGGGCACGTGAGTGCTGCTGTCTCTTTCTACCAGCCTTTTCAATCCGATGATCACCGACTCGATCCTTCACTCGGTGGTGGTTGCTTGCTGGATCTTGGCTGGTATGTCGCCGGGTTGGCACGTTTTGCAGTGGGGGCATTACCCCTGCATGTTTCTGCCGATGTGTTGATTCGCGAGGGAGTCTCGCAGCGGCTCACTGCGATGATGTGGTTTGATTCTGACATCACCGCGACTCTTTCTTGCGGATACGATACCGCGACGCGGAAGTGGTTTGAGATTGCGGGAACTGCTGCTTCATTGGTCTGTGATGACTTCACTCGTCCCTGGGCCGAGCGTCCAACACGCTGCTGGATTCATGATGCCGCTGGAAAGGTCGAGCAGCACTCGTTTGAGGGAAGCCAGGAGCGGGCAATGATTGAATTGCTGGCCAGTGATCAACCACTCGATCAATGGCAGCGGCAGGCACTTGAAACTCAGCAAATCTTGACCGCGCTCCAAAAGTCGGCTTCTGAGGGCGGCCAAAAGGTCCCTGTTTGACCAAAGTTGCCCATCCAGCGAGTTGCCCATCCTGCGAGGTAGTTGCCTGTTTCACCAAGGCGGAAATTCTTTTTGCGACGTCGGCAAGGTTGGATGTTACAAAACGAATCAATGTCCAGCCTGGCTCTCCTGGTACAATGAGACCGTGACATTTGCCGCCTGAACCGCCCGCCTGACCGTTCACCAAACTTATGAATTCGGCGAAAAAAGTAATCGGGGCCACGATCCGCTGGGCTTGGTTTGGCCTGCTGCTGACCTTGGCTTTTGCCTATCTGGCCGCTGGGCTCTCTCGCTCGGGCGTCGCGCGAGTCAAACCAGTTTCCGATCGAAACCCGCCCGATACCCAACTTGCCGAATCGGTTGATGCGGCGTCTCAAGAGGTGCCGAGCGGCAGTCTGGCACTCGATGCTACGCTTGTTGCGTTGCCTGCTTCGATCAAGCCAGCGGTTGAAAATATCAACCGCTTGCGTCAGGAAAATCTCGCACAGCATGAATTACCGTCTGCCGGGCAAGCGGATTGGATGACGATTTGTCGGCGAATTTCCCTCGCCTTGATCGGCAACGGATTATCGCTCGAGGAAATTCGCCAGCTCGAACGGGTACCCGAGGCAATGCGCGTTCGGGTCCATCTCAACCGGTTGCTGGTCGATTCAAGATATCACAACTATTGGGGAGAACGCTGGACACGGTTTCTGGTTGGGACCGAGGGCGGGCAGTTTGTCGTTTATCGTCGACGACGATTTCGGATCTGGTTGACAGAGATCTTTTCGGCCAACAAGCCATATGACCAGATGGTCGACGACTTGATCACCGCCGAAGGGCTGTGGACAGATAAGCCGCAAGTGAATTTTTTGACGGCCACATTCGACAGCAACGATGGGCAAGCAGATCCGATTCGCTTGGCTGCCAGAACTTCACGGGCGTTTCTGGGGCTGCGGATTGATTGCCTGCAGTGCCACAACGATTTTCTTGGCAACGTGAACTTGGGCGACGTCGCCGAGCCGCGTGAGGGTATGCAGACGGATTTCCATCAACTTGCCGCCTTCTTTACCAGCGCCAAGACGAGTGGTTTGCAAGGCGTTCGGGAGGGCGATGTTGATTATGAATACAAGTATCTCGACGCAGACGAAGAAGTCTCCGTTGAACCAGCTGTTCCCTTCTATCCCGAGTTGTTGCCCGCCGATGGAACACCACGTCAGCGACTGGCCGCGTGGGTGACTCATCCTGATAACCGCCAAGCCGCTCGGGCAGCCGTCAGTCACGTTTGGGCTTTGATGTTTGGGCAGGCAATGGGTGAGGCTGTTGATAATCTACCGATCGACGAAAAAATGGACCCGACGATCGAAAGCCTGGCAGATGATTTTGTTGATAGCGGGTTCAACATTCGCCGCTTGATACGGCTGATTGCGCTGTCCGAAGCGTTTGGTGTCGACAGTCGCGCCGACTTCGAGGTGACTCCCGAACACGAGCGTCAAAGTGCTGTGTTTCCTCTCGTGCGGTTGCGTTCCGAGCAGGTGGCAGGCTCGATCATCCAAGCGGCCCGTATCAAGAAAACGGATCGCGAATCCTCACTGATCTTGCAGTTGCAAACGTTCGGTGACACCAATGACTTTGTGACTCGTTACGGAGATATGGGTGAGGAGGAGCTTACATCCGATAACGTCACGATCACACAGCGTTTGATGATGATGAACGGTAGACTGGTCCGCGAGCTGATCAAGTCCAACCCCGTTCTCAATGCAACTTCCCATATCAATATGTTCGCGGGGGATGATGCGGACGTGGTCAAGATTGTTTTTCTGTGCGTCTTGAATCGCTATCCCACTGACGCTGAAGGAGAGTTGTTTACGCAGCGTTTGGGCGAAGCGAACAATCGAGAAAACGCGATCGAGGATCTGTATTGGGTGCTTCTCAATAGCAGCGAATTAGCTTGGAATCACTAATGGCGGACTTAGCTTTCATGGCGGACTTGGCTTGATGACACAGCAACGACTTGAAACAAGTAGTGAAGCACTTTGCAATCGGACAGCTCATCTGTCCCGAAGGACGCTGCTTGGCGCTGGTGTTGGTGGACCGATGATGTCTGCCTTGGCAAGCCGCTTGGCATGGGCAGATGAAAAAGGTTTGAACGACCCCGCCAAGCCGCGGAATGTGATTCTGCTATGGCTCGAAGGTGGGCCAAGCCAGTTGGAAACGTTTGATCCGCATCCGGGCGGTCGCATCGGCGGTGAGGTCAAGGCGATACCGACGAGTGCCAAAGGAGTCGAAATCTCGGATCTGCTACCTCAGACTGCCGAGCAGATGCATCTCACTTCGCTTGTCCGCAGCGTAACCAGCAAGGAAGGTGATCATCAGCGAGCGCTCTATAACGTCAAGACAGGATACCGGCCTGATCCAACTTTGAAGCATCCATCGATTGGTGCTGTGTTATGTCATGTGGATGACCGGGGCGCTGATATCCCCCGAAACGTTTCCATTGTGCCTGGTAACTCGCCTGGGCGAGGTGGCTATCTAGGGGCCAAGTTCGACGCATTCAAAGTCAACGATCCGGCCGGGCGGGTTTCCGACGTGAAACGGCCGGTGGCTGACCCACGCTACGATCAGCGTTTAGAAGACCTTTGGACGTTGGAGTCTGAGTTTCGCCGGGGCCGACTGAAAAATCTTGATTTGGATCGTACGCTGCATGAAACAGCGACCAAATCGGCTTTGACGATGATGTCGAGCGATCAGCTCGATGCCTTTGATGTCTCCCAAGAATCAAAGGCCACCTTGGATGCTTTTGGAGACAGTCGGTTTGGGCGGGGCTGTTTGGCAGCATCGCGTTTGATCGAAGTGGGCGTGCGATGTGTAGAAGTCACCCTCGGTGGATGGGATTCGCACGTCACCAATCACTCGCTGCAAAGTTCTGCCTGCGAAACTCTCGATCCTGCTTTGGCTTCGTTGCTGAAACGATTAGAAGAGCGTGAGATGCTCGATTCGACACTTTTGATATGCGGTGGTGAATTCGGTCGAACACCGACGATGAACCCGGCGGATGGTCGAGACCATTGGCCACATGGTTTCTCGACTTTAATGGCTGGCTGTGGGATTCGTCGTGGTGCCGTGTTTGGTGCGACTGCGTCCGATCCCAAAATGGATTCAGATCGACCGTTGGATGATGTTTCAGATGTGACCACTGTCGCCGACATACATGCGACGGCGTTGTCCGTTCTGGGCGTCGAACACGACTTCGAAGAAGACACGCCAATCGGGCGTCCGCTAAAGCGCAGCGAAGGGACGCCGATAACGGATATCATGGCGTGACGATCAGTCCGCCGTCCTCGGCATCGCGTGGTCTCCTTGGACTTGCCGTCTTTTAGGAATCACAATTCCCCTGGATTCGAGCGGACGTACCATCCGCGCGCCTCAAAAGTGGCATCATGCGAATCCTGCAATGTTTCTGTTGTTTCTTCCTGTTTGCTGCATGGTCGACCACCAGCGGGCAAGACCTGGCTTGGCCCGATCCGGTTGCCAATCACGTGGTTCCGATGCAAAGCACACCGGTGACGCACGGACCGGTGCTGGGTGATGTACAGTCGAGTTCGATCCGTGTTTGGTTGCGAGCGAGCAAGGAGATTGAATTCGACGTGCTCGTGCAGCCCTCCTCGGGGCCTTTCGAGACGGCTCGAGTAACGACGGCAAAGACTCGTGCCGACGAGGACTTTACCGGATATGCGCAAATCGATGGTTTAAAAGCCAATACTGTTTACGCCTATGCCATTCGGGTTGGAGGTGAACTGATCGACATTCGTGGCGATTATCACGACCCTTGGCCAACGTTTCGCACTCTGCCTGATGAAACAAGTTATGCCCATCGGTTCAATCCAGACGGCAAATTCAATCTCAGTTTTTCGATTGGTGCCTGCCAGCGGCAACGATCCCCCGGCGAGACTTATGGTATCTATCCCAATCCACCCGCGTTCGACACGATCTGGAAGAATCATCGGCACCGTGTCGCGTTTCACATCGTCAATGGGGACTACACCTACGAAGAAACAATCAATGGATCGGTTGCTGGGATCGAGAGCAATTACAAGCTTTACTTACAGCGGGGGCGGTCACTTAATCGCTTACTCAAGCATGTGCCACTGCTGACGATGTACAACGATCACGAGGTGACCGACAACATTGATGGTAGCGGTGAGGTCGGACTGGGTGACGGCAATTATTTGGTCAGAGATCCAGCGTTGCGAGTCTGGCAGTACTACGCCGATTGGTCCAACGGCACTCACTCGCACCGCTCGGCGATTCGTTTTGGCGATTCGCAACTGCAGGCGGGATCGGATGTCTTGCATGATGCCGCCGCCGATTTTTCAACCTTGCGACTCGATCAGGTAAGCACGTTGCACGTTGGATCTTTTCTGAAAGGTGAATCCAAGCCAAAAGCGGACACGCGAGGCGGACGAAATGTTGGTGTGTATCACGTGCAAGAAGTGATCGATGCCAATCACCTGCGGTTGGATCGTCCGGCCGAACAGACTCGATCGGCGGCTTACAGCATTGGTACCCACCATTACTTTGATCGCGTGATTGGGAACTGCCATTTTCTCTTCATTGATACGCGCGGCGAGCGATCCAAGTGGAAAGGTGTGAAACATTCGCACGATCCCGATCGGCATGTGATGGGCGAGGCTCAGAAAAAGTGGTTCGTCCAAACGGTCACTCAATCAACCGCCGAATTCTTGATTGTTATTTCGCCCGATCCTTGGTTCATCTACCACAGTGCCTATCACGTGCGTGGTGATTCCACCGAATCAAAGGGGGACGGTTATTGCGGTTACGTCCATGAACGTGAGGAGTTGACGGAGGTATTGGATGCGATCGAAAAACCGGTCTTGTTGTTGACTGGCGATGTTCATCACCCGATCGCGGCGCAGATTACCGATAACGTATGGGAGTTCCTCGTCTCGCCGGTCAATTCGGCGAACCATCCGATTGGGACTGCGGGTTTGCCACCGCTGGGCGGATGGTTTGACAGCGAAGGTCGGAAAATCAAAATCAAATGGTTGGGCGGATACCCCGATAACGTTCATTATTTGCGACAACGGCATACGGTGTACGCGGTGCTGTCGGTCAATAACGTTGTGAAAGCCGGGCGAAAACAAGGTCCCGGCTATCAGTTTCTGGCGTACGACGCACCGCAAATCGTTGTCAGCTTCTACGACGGTTACAGCGGAGAAATGCTTTATAGCGAGGGGATTTCCACGCTCGATGCGCTGCCGCCACAACCAGCGGCAAAAAAGAAAAATCGATTTGGGCATTGGAATCGTGATTGACCTTGCCGACACGATAACAATAACGCGACCAAATCAAGCAGCCTCATTGGAACATCATGGCTCACATCAGAGAGTACACAGCGTCTGCCTCGCTACCGGTGTCGGTGGAAGAGGCTTTCGCGTATCACGAACGCCCCGGCGCGCTCCAACGCCTTGTTCCACCCTGGGAATCGGTTGAGATCGAGCGGAGCGACGGCAGTCTCGAAGTTGGTAGTCGCGTTGTGCTGACCACCAGAATCTTTGGTTACCCCGTCCGCTGGGTCGCGGAGCACACTGAGTACGATCCACCACGTTTGTTCGCCGATACGCAGATTTCTGGGCCGTTCGCATCCTGGGATCATCGCCACGAGTTTCGGTCGGAGGGTGTGGGGTGCAGTCTGCAAGATCAGATTGCGTATCAAGTTCCGCTCGGTGCCTTGGGGGCGATGCTGGGTGGTGGGAAAGCACTCAAAACGATCGAGCGAATGTTTGCCTTTCGCCATCGTCTGACCCGAGACGATTTACAGCTGCACGCTGACCGCCCGACCAAGCCGATGCGAGTCGCCGTCAGCGGAAGCAGCGGATTGGTAGGCGGCCAGTTAAAATCATTACTGACACTGCTGGGACACGAGGTTCGGCCCATCGTGCGATCTATCAGCCAGGATTCAAGCGAGATTGCCGTTTGGAACGGTCAAGAGCAAGCTGACAAGTTGAATGAGGTCGATGTCGTCTTTCATCTGGCTGGGAAATCAATCGCCGATGGCCGTTGGAGTGACACGGTCAAACAAGAAATTCGAGACAGTCGAGTCGTGAAGACCCGCGAGTTGTGCGAGGCGATGGCAAAACTGGCGCATCAACCAAAGGTTCTGATTTGCGCTTCAGCGACTGGTATTTATGGTGATCGAGGTGACGACGTCATGGGCGAAGGTTCCGCGCCCGGGGATGACTTTTTGAGTGGTGTGGCGAGGGAATGGGAAGAAGCATGTTTGCCTGCTGTGGAAGCAGGCATCCGAGTCGTCAATGCCAGGCTGGGAATCGTGTTGTCACCCACGGGTGGCGCTCTGCAAAAAATGTTGCTGCCAGCAAAATTTGCGGGCGGTGCCCTCGGCAACGGGCGGCAGTGGTGGAGTTGGATGGCGTTGGACGATGTGATCGGTGCTTTCTATCACGTCATGACGGATGATTCGATTTCCGGACCTGTCAATTTCGTCTCGCCGAACCCGCTCACCAATCGAGAATTCGCCTCCGCGCTGGGCCGTGTCTTGGGGCGACCCGCAATCTTTCCTGCTCCCGCTTTCGCCCTCCGCGCCGCCTTAGGCGAGATGGCTGACGCTTTGTTGTTGGCAAGTACGCGGGTTGAACCGGGCGTTCTCACCAAAGCTGGATATCGCTATCGGTTCACCGACCTAACGCAAACACTTCGTTACCTGCTGGGCTGCGAACGGCTCGGTTCGATCCAATGAATTCAAATCTAATTTTTGTTCTGAACTTGCTGGCGACCTGGTACATGGTCGGGCTGATTTGGATGGTGCAAATCGTGCACTACAACCTGTTTGACCGCGTCGGGCAAGATAAGTTCATTCAATACGAAGCAGATCATGGGCGATTGATTACGCCCATCGTCGGTGTACCGATGCTGTTCGAGATTGTGACGGCGGGACTGCTGTTAGCGAGTGCGCCGGCCGGTTTTCCAAAGTGGGCGGCCTGGTTGGGCATTGGCCTGGTGATCGCTATTTGGCTTTCGACAGCCTTGCTTCAGGTTCCCTGCCACAACCGTTTGATGGAAGGGTTCGATGAGGCGATCTATCGGAAACTGGTCAACACCAACTGGATTCGGACCGTGTTGTGGTCGTCCCGCGGTTTGTTGACCGGCTACTTCTTGCTGAAGTTGATGAAGTAGCCAAGCGGTCCGTTTTGATCGCCATTCCCGTCACTGCAGATTCTGGGTGCACTGCTGCCTCTGGGTGCACTGCTGGGCGGGATGTTGACTTGTCACCGTGTGCTCTCAGGACAGACGTGACCGGCGGCCGACTTGGTCGACAGGGCTGCGTTATTTGGCCCCGATTGCCTTGACGACAGCTTCGCCCATATCGGCTGGCGTTGGGGCCACGACGATTCCGGCGTCTTCCAGGGCGGCGACTTTTTCGTCGGCGGTTCCCTTTCCACCACTGATGATGGCACCCGCATGTCCCATTCGTTTGCCGGGAGGAGCAGTCCGGCCAGCGATGAAGGCGGCCACTGGCTTGGTCACGTTTTCCTTGGCGAACGCTGCTGCTTCTTCCTCGGCGGAGCCACCAATTTCACCGATCATCAGGATCGCCTCGGTTTGGTCGTCTTCCTGATACCGGATCAGCAGGTCGATGAAGTTAGTTCCGACGATGGGGTCGCCACCGAGCCCCACGCAGGTGCTTTGTCCGAGTCCCAAATTACTGGTCTGCCAAACAGCCTCGTAGGTCAGGGTTCCGCTGCGGCTCATCACGCCAATTTTGCCTGGGTTGTGGATATATCCGGGCATGATGCCGATTTTGCAAGCACCCGGTGTGATGATGCCGGGGCAGTTGGGTCCGATCAGAACCGAGTCGCTCGCTTTGACCTTTTCGTAGACTCGCACCATGTCGAGGACAGGAACGCCTTCGGTGATCGCCGAGATCACTTTAATTCCAGCATCGACCGCTTCCAGGATCGCATCCGCCGTGAACGGTGGCGGGACGAAGATCATCGATGCATCCGCACCAGTTTTGTCGACCGCTTCTTCGACGGTATCGAAAACGGGGATTCCTTCGACATCTTGCCCACCTTTGCCCGGCGTGACCCCGCCGACCATTTGGGTGCCGTAATCACGGCACCCCAGGGTGTGAAAGGTACCTGCGTTGCCCGTGATTCCTTGGCAAATGACTTTCGTGTTGCCGTCAACCAGGATGCTCATGACCGATTCGTTGGGTTGGGATAAAGCTGAAAACAATGACGGGAAAAACAATAAGGCGAGCGAGTCGCTAGACTGCCGCAGCGACGATTTTCTTGGCCGCGTCGGTGATGTCGGTGGCGTTGATGATGTCGACATCGCTGTCGGCCAACATTTTTCGCCCTTCTTCCACTTCGGTGCCTTCCAAGCGGACGACCAGCGGAACGTTGAAGCCAACGGTCTGGCTAGCTTCGATCAGTGCGGCTGCGATCGTGGTGCAGCGGGCGATGCCGCCAAAGATGTTAACCAGCACACCCTTGCATCCAGGATCGGAAAGCAAAATGCGGAATGCCTCGGTGACTTGTTCAGCATTCGCTCCACCGCCAACGTCCAAGAAGTTCGCCGGTTCGCCACCGTGATACTTGATGATGTCCATCGTTGACATTGCCAGACCCGCGCCATTGACCAGGCAGCCGATGTTGCCTTCCAGTTTGACGTAGCTCAGGCCAAACTTACCGGCCTGGACCTCGCTGGGCTCCTCCTCGGAGAGGTCTCGCAATTCCAACAATTCTTTATGTCGGAACAGGGCGTTGCTATCGAAGGTGATCTTTGCGTCGAGTGCGATCATCTGATCATCGGTTGTGATGACCAGCGGGTTGATTTCGGTGAGCGAGCAGTCGTAATCAACGAAAAAACGACAAATGGCCGGCATGAATTTGAAGGCAGCCTTCGCCGCCGGGCCCGAAATGCCCAGCTTCTTGCAGAGTTTGCGAACCTGGTAGGCTTCCAAGCCGATCGCGGGATCGAAGTGTTCTTTGTAAATCAGTTCGGGAGTTTCTTCGGCGACCTTTTCAATTTCGACACCGCCCTCGGTGCTTGCCATCAACACAGGTTTCGCAGCGGCCCGATCGAGCACAATCCCGAGATAAAGTTCTCGAGCGATTGAACAGCCCGCTTCGACGAAGACCTGATTCACCGTCTTGCCTTCAGGCCCGGTCTGAATCGTGACCAATGTTTTTCCGAGCAAACCCTCAGCAGCCTGCCTGACCTCATCGGCTGACTTGCAAACCACGACTCCCCGTTGGTCCGGGTTGCCTACGACGGTGCCTTTTCCTCGGCCGCCGGCATGGATCTGTGATTTGACGACGGCGATCGGGCCCCCCAGTTTCTCATAGGCGGCGACCGCATCGTCGGGGCTGGTGGCAACGATCCCTTCCAAGACCGGTACGCCAGCTTGGCGAAACAATTCTTTTCCCTGGTATTCGTGAATCTTCATCGACTTGGTCGTTGCTGGTGGGATCGCGGCAAACAGGTGGTCGGTCGGAAAACTGATTTCCCGACCGGCGAATCGAGGTGCTGGTCGATCGTGCGATCGCGAAAAAAGGTTCACTTACCGGTCAAGCGGATGGGCCGGTGACTGGCTCTGGTCGTTGAAACCAACCTTTTTTCTGGAACTCCTCGATTCCATGTCGCCGAATATACGCATAGCTTCCCACGTCAGGAACCACGGGTTGATTCGATGCTTTGGGCTGTGACTAACGTGAGCCAGCGACCGCGGGTACGATAAGGCGTTTCCCGACCGATCCAATCCCTTTTTTTTGAAGACTTCATGGACGACGGCTCTTCTCATCCCGGTCTGGTTCATTTAGACCCATCCGATAATGTTGCCGTCGCCACCGCTCGGCTTATTCGCGGCAAGTCAATTTCGACGGCGGCTGTCACGGTGACCGCTCGGATCGACATCCAGCCGGGACACAAGGTCGCGGTACAACCGATTGCGGCGGGGGAAGCGATCGTGAAATATGGCCAACCGATTGGTTTGGCTACCACAGCCATCGAGCCGGGGGATCACGTTCACACGCACAACTTAGTGGACCATCACGTTGTTTCAGATGATTTGAGTGAGGTGTCGCCCCCCGAACCGCCAGCGGTGATGCAGCGCCGATTCGACGGTTTTCATCGCCCCAACGGAAGTGTTGGTACACGAAATTACGTGGCGATTCTCTCAACCGTCAATTGCAGTGCCTCTGTCTGCCACAAAGTGGTCGAGCGGTTTGATGCCGAGCGGTTGAAACGTTGGCCTAACGTAGACGGGGTGTTTGCCGCGACCCACACGACCGGCTGCGCAATGCAGTATCACGGCACCAAGCATCAAATGCTCGGGCGAGTCCTCTCTGGTTATTCAAATCATCCGAATGTCGGTGGGTGTGCCGTCATCGGACTTGGCTGTGAGCAAACGACTCCCGGTTATCTGAGTGAACATCACGGCATCGTTTCGCTTTTCGCGCCCGATGGTCGGCAGCTGACGCGTGACGATGGCATCCCAATGATGACGATGCAAACCGAAGGCGGGACACGGGCCACGATCGAAAAAGCGGAGGCAATGGTTGAACAGATTCTCGATCGCGCCAACGAAGTTTCTCGGTCACCAGCGGATGCATCCCATTTGACTCTGGCGGTGGAATGTGGGGGCAGCGATGGATATTCCGGGTTGACCGCGAATCCGGCGGTTGGCG
>JAQWPZ010000286.1 GCA_029245125.1 Rubripirellula sp. | reverse complement strand
CCTGCTTGTCGCGCTGGGAATGGGCGTTCCGTTACGGGGATCGTAAGTGATGTTCCAGGTTGGATTCATTGATCGCGACAAGTTTGGCAAGCTTGATCAAGGCGAAGATGTCTCTCGGTTTCTTGCTCTTGCGGTACATTGGATTGGATATTGCTAACTTTCGGCGACAGCGTATCGCGAGACCTCGGGCGGTTGGTCGATGTTGGCGGTTGGTCGATGTTGGCGTGAGGTCGATGTTGGCGTGAGGTCGATTTGTGCTGAAGCGGATTCGCGGTGACTCGTCGTTACGATTTCGGACCGGGTGTGCTGCATGCAGTCGTCGAGTTGGCTTGACTTTGTATGCTATCGGTCTTCGCCCGTGGTGTTTTATCGTTTGGGGCAGTCGGTGGCGACTGTGGTTTACGTCCCATGAACATGGGACGCGAAATTGGTTTGTGTCTTGAGATCACTTGTCTTGGTGAGCTGGGAATTGGCGGATGAAAGAGAGCACGCGTTGGATTGGGCTGGCCGTTTTTTTGATCGTCTGTCTTGGCGCTGGTGGGATTGGGGCCATCGCGACGACACCGGAAATCAAGGGCTGGTATCAAACGATCGAGAAACCGACTTGGAATCCACCGAATGAGGTGTTTGGGCCGGTCTGGACGACGCTCTTCGTGATGATGTCGATCGCTGCTTGGCTGGTTTGGAAGAAGGCAGGCGTGAAACCTGTTGCGATTCCGCTCAGCTTGTTCTTTGTCCAGCTGGCACTCAATATTGGCTGGTCCTGGATTTTTTTTGGTAGGCACCAGCCTGGCTGGGCTTTCGCTGAAATTCTGGTGCTTTGGCTCGCGATCGCAGGGACAATGGTGGCATTTCGCAAGCACTCGAAAGTTGCTTGTTGGTTGATGTCGCCCTATTTATCGTGGGTCAGTTTTGCCTCCGTGTTGAATTTCACGATCTGGCGTTTAAACGCTGGCTGAAACGAATGCTCGTTGGCAGCGGTTGCCGATGGAATTCGGGCAGCATTTTAGCGAGGCAACGTCGGATGCTTCGCGTCAGATCGTCAGATGCGTTGAGTTGCATCGTTGCGGCTGCTGATTTAGGCTCAGCCTCTCTTGATGTCCGACGCCAGAAACCTTGAGTCCGTGCTATGAAACGCGTGTCAGCAACTGTTCTGTCCCCAGCTTCGAACCGATCCCCGTCTTCCAGTCTGGTCGTTTCCCGCCGTGACGTCTTGGCGGCTTCTGCTGCTGCGGTTGCGACCACGGGAAATTGTTTTGGGAACGAGACGCCACCCGATCCGGTGGCGTTCTTTTTGGTTGGGGACACGCATTATTTCGCGAACAAGGATAAACCACAGCAGCTAGATCCTCGGTCGCGTCGCATGACAACGGGTTTGGTCAACACTTTAAATGCTTTGCCAGGAACAAGCATCTCGGAAGCTGCGGGAGGCGGCACCGTCGCTATACCGAAGGGAGTGATTCATGCTGGTGATTTGATTGATAGTGGTGATAAAAATGGTCGGCAGTGGGAGGCGATGCAAAGAACGGAATGGGAAGCATTCGAAAGCGATTTTGGAATCACCGGGCAGGTGGGGCGGTTGCGATATCCCACCTTTGAGGTGCATGGAAATCACGATGGTCCGCAAGCCAGGGGAATCGCGATTGACGGTATCATTGCACGGAATCACAAACGGACAGGATTGACCGGGCGATCAGCGAGTGGTTTGCATTGTTCATGGGACTGGGGGCCGGTTCATCTCGTCAACTTGGGCATCGTCGTTGGGCAGGTTCCTGAAGTGACGCAGCGGCGGCGTTATGCCCCGATGAATAGCCTTGATTTTCTGGTGGCCGATCTCAAGGAACATGTTGGTGATAGTCGGCGTCCCGTGGTGATCACGCATCACATTGACCTCGCCCGGTATAGTCGGGAATGCAAGGCAGATGATCCTGACAACCTAAATCGGGAATGGCATCCCTGTGACGTTCGTGGTTTTTACAATTCGATCCGCGACTACAATGTCGTTGCTATTCTGCACGGGCACACGCATGTTCGAAATGTCCTGCATTGGGATGGGAAGTCCACCCGTAGTGATCAAGGGATTTCGGTCTTCAACGTCGATAACTCCGCTCACTTTCACGGTGGCAAGCAGGCTTTCTTTTACTTCGAAATCAGCAATGGAAATATTCTTGTTCGAGAATGTAGTACGAATGATGGCTGGGAAAGTTACCAATGGACACCGCAGGTTTGGTCACGATCGAACCAACTTGGCTAGAGATTGTGATACCGTTGGCACTGGAATGCCTGGAACAGATTTGGCGGTTGAGAGACGGTGTTCGCCTGAGTCGGTTTTCCCAGCGATGAGATGAGTTTGGGAATACTTTCAAAACTCTGTGGAAATTTGTCGGTTGGATCGTTAGCAACCGGAGTCGGGATCGCATTGCGTACTTCTCGAATAAGTTGTCCGGTCGATGGAAATCACATGCTTGGTCAAGTCGGTTTCAAGTTGCGAACACGGGTTCCACAAATTCTTGACCTTGATTGGATCTCGACGATTGGTTTGACACTGAACGTCTCGCTGCAAAGACAACACTCGGTTCAGTGGGAACTGGGGATACAAAACTTGGTACTCGATGGCTCATGAGATGATGAATCACCGCCAACATCAGTTGTTTCCGTTTTGTCTGACGCTGCTTCTTGTGTTAACGCAGACTGGTCGAACACGTGCGGCCGAAATTGAAACGATACGCGTCGCGTGCCTGGGGGACAGCATCACCGCCGGTGCGCGAGTTGATGCGAAAACAGAGTCTTATCCGGCTCGCTTGCAGCAGCTGTTGGGTTCCGGTTTTGAAGTGCGGAACTTTGGCATTGGTGGGGCAACTTTGATCAAGGCGGGGCGTCCGAATGTTTGGCGTGTCGTAGACGCCGTCGAACAGTTTCAACCGCATGTCGCAATCATCTCGCTGGGGACAAACGATACGGTTGGCGGTAAACGCAAGAATTGGGAACAGATTGAACACTTCGAAAGGGATTATTCGGAGTTGATTCAGCGATTGGCATCGTTGCCTACGACCCCACGCATTGTCATTTGCACGCCGACTCCGATGGTTCTCGAAACTCCTGGGTTATCGCAACAGCGGGTGGCAGATCTATCGGAACGGAAGCCACGGCTGTTGGGCCTATGTGATCGGGTCCGCAAGTTGGCAAAACAGCATGCGGATCAAAACGTGTCTTTGCTCGAACTCAATTCCATCTTGGCGAATCGTCCAGAATTGCTGACCAACAGTGATGGCGTCCATCCAAATACCGACGGCTACCTTGCGATTGCCAAGGCTGTAATGGCACACATTCACGAGCGGTCGAAACAGCCCAATGTTGTGCTGTTTTTGGTGGATGACATGGGGTGGCAGGATACATCCGAGCCGTTCCACACGCAGCTCACGCGATGGAATAAGCGTTATCGAACGCCAAACATGGAGCAACTTGCCAAGCGTGGAATGAAGTTCACGCAGGCGTATGCTTGCAGTGTGTGCTCGCCGAGCCGAGTCAGCTTGATGACGGGATTGAATGCTGCTCGGCATCGTGTGACGAATTGGACATTACGAAAGAACGCCAGCAACGACAAACGTCACTCGACGCTTGCATTTCCAGCCTGGAATGTGAATGGAATCAGTCCTGATGCTGGGATTGAGCGTACGGTCCATGCGAAAGCTCTCCCCGCTTTTTTACAGCAAGCTGGCTACCGAACGATTCATATCGGGAAAGCACACTTCGGGGCGATTGGAACGCCGGGAAGTGATCCATGCAAGATTGGCTTTGATGTGAACGTGGCCGGTCATGCGGCGGGCGGTCCAGGTAGTTTTTTGGGCAAACAAAACTTCAGTGCCGCGTGGCGAAAGGGGAACAAGGTTTGGGATGTACCCGATCTAGAGCAATATCACGGCAAAGATATCTTTCTTACCGAGGCGCTGACGATCGAGGCAAATAAGGCTGTCAATCAAGCAATCAATGATAAAGTGCCCTTCTTTCTGTACCTGTCGCATTACGCGGTGCATGTGCCGTTTGCAGCTGATTCCCGTTTCTATCAAGCGTACCGCGACGCAGGCGTCGACCATGTTGATGCCATGTACGCGGCGATGGTCGAAGGGATGGACAAATCGCTCGGCGACATCGTGGCGAATCTTGAGCAGCAGGGCGTGTCCGAAGATACGGTGATCTTATTTATGTCTGATAATGGAGGACTGAGCGCGCAAGGACGAAGTGGAGCACCTCATACACACAACGAGCCACTTTCGAGTGGCAAGGGATCGGCTCACGAAGGTGGGGTCCGCGTGCCAATGATTGCTTCCTGGCCGGGGGTAACGCAGCCCGGTTCAATTTGTCGACAGCCCGTCATCGTTGAAGATTTCTTTTCCACGATCTTGGAAATTGCTTCGGTTGCTGACGTGCAACAAGTTGGTGGCGTTGTTGATGGTCGCAGTTTCGTCAATCTGTTGAGAGGTGAGCAAGACGAGCAGCGTGGGGATCGCCCATTGGTGTGGCATTTTCCCAATCATTGGGGACCCAACGGACCCGGTATCGGCCCCTCTAGTACTCTCCGTTTGGGAGCTTGGAAGTTAATTTACTACCACCAAAATCAACAATACGAACTGTTTAACTTGACGGAGGATCTCGGCGAACAGGTCAATTTATCGGAAACCCAGCCAGAGGTTCTGGCACGCTTGTCGGCCGCTTTGGGCGACTACCTTGCCCAGGTGGATGCGCAGATGCCAACGATGAAAGCGAGCGATGACTTGGTGCCCTATCCGGGGCCAGCGGACTATCCGGGGCCAGCCGATCCGGCCAGTTCTACCTCCCAGGAGCGTTGATTTGTCAGAAGTATCAGCTTACCACGAGGCGGGACATGCCTTCGTTGCATTTTATGTTGGCGCTCGTGTCCGATCTGTAACGATCGACCCCGATAGGGACGACGGTCCGGCCCGTTATGCTGACATCAAAATCGAATGGCCGCTCGACCAGTTCACTGAACGCGAGCTTGCTGAGAATTCCGTACTAGTTGCCTTGGCCGGACCAGTCGCCGAGATGATCCACCGCGGTGAGCCGCTGCACCCTGGATTTGTTGCCGAGTGGGCAGCCGATTGGAAGCTCGCGTGGCGTGATGCCGCACCCTATTACCCTGATGAAAGAAAACGGCTGATCTATTTGGAGCGGACCTCCGTGCGTCTTTATAAGCTGCTGGATCGAGAGGATCACTGGGCAGCCTTAGCAGCGGTCGTCGACAACCTGCTCGCTCATGAGACGTTGGATGGCGATGAGGTCGAAGAAATCTTGCAGCAGTGGATGAACTAGGCAGCCAACGGATCGGTCGGGTATCCGAGAGACGTGGATGCATACCAGCATTGGAATCCAAGCAATTGCGGCAGTTTCGATAATTCCGATAGAGCACCAGTGCCGTCTGAGGTGCATGGAAGGCAACCTGCATGGCGAATTGGGATAGCTGATCGTTTTTCCCCCGACAACTTGTTGTGGCGACAACTTGTTATGGCGACAACTTGTCACGGCGGCAGCTTGTCACGACGGCAACTTGTCACGACGGCAACTTGCAACGCATTCGTTGAAACGAAAGTTCTTACGCCGCTTGATTGGTTTATGGCGCAACGATTGGTGAGGGTTGGATCTCATGGATGGCCGACTTCGCGGCATCGAGAAAACCTGGCTGGTCGACTAGCTTCAGAATTGCCGGGTGATTGAGCAATGTTAGTGCCATCGTTCCGGTGACTTGCCGGGAGCGAAGGATCTCAGCCACTTCGGGGTCGGCGTGGAGTTCCTTTACCGCTTGTTGCATCTCTGCGGAGTCTTGCAGTTGTCGAATCGACGGATGGTTCAACACGCTTTCGATTCGATTCGGATCTTGGAGGGCTTCTACCGTGTCTTGGATCTCAGTGAAGCGAGTCAGTGGTGGGATCGTTCGGAACGGATTGTGGTCAGTTAGAAACGGCCCAATCAGGCTTTGTCGAGTTTGCTTTGATGTTTGCAGAATGAATTCGGCGATCGAGTGACCGCGACGATCTTCGGGATCAAGCAACGGAGCTCGCGCTTTCACTCGCGGTTCCATGATCAGGATTCCACCGAGTAGCAACACCATGGCAGTGGCACCTTCAGCGGCTCCCAGTGTGAAACCGATCCAGCGATTGGTTAAGTCGAGTTTCTTTGACTTGGCCAGCCAACGCCCGACCAGTTTGGAAGCGACGATTCCGATTCCCGTCAGGCCGAGTGCGACCGCGACTATGCTGATCAAACGATTCGTGAGGCCTGTGGTTCCAAGCCAACCAGAAAAGTGGTGCTCAAATGCAATGCCAACACTGGGAGCAGTCCAGAATGCAACAGTTCCAGCCGCTAGCAACAGAAAGATCGATGCGGCGCCGACGCGGAAACCGGTCAAAGCGGCAACGCCGGTAACAGCGAACAGTGTCGCCGCGATGGAGTCCCCACGGGAATAGAAAAAGCATGCTGGACCAACAATGGCTGCCAAAACAAGCAAGCTTTGACCAAGTTTCATTTTCGTTGGGTCGGCTGCAGCCTTGGCTGTCATGCGATTGTGTTGCGAAGTGGTGGTTTGATCATTTGTGAGGCGTTGCATACCAATCTCGTCGTTTTGCGTGACAAGTTGCCCAGGACACCTTGCTTGGACGAGGGACTCTTTCCCAGTTGAATGAATTTTAAGCTCGCATCAAAAAAATTTGAGCCACAAGACGCCAGCCACGGAGCTTTTGTTTTTCAGTGGTTTGCGTCTCACCGCTCATCAGTTGCGGGATAGTGCTTGTTGAAGGGGTGTGATGCCTACGTCTCCTGAATTTTCAGCGTCACGCCAAAATTGTCAGTGCGATACTTTTCCGCAATCACCCACAAGCATACTGCGCTGAACAAAGCCAATTGCCCTGCTCTTGCATCTGCACCCTTCTTTCACGCCATCTGGGTGGCTCTACCAAGGTATTTGGGCCACAACCGCCTTGTAACTTCTGTGACGAATGTGCAGTCGTTTCGGTTTCCTGTTTCCTCATCGCTATGAATTCCCGAACTTAACAATGAGACCCCTTCGGATTCGCGGGTAGACGTTTTGCAATGGATGGCAAACAGATGATTAAACGCAGCATTCTTCTTAAGAGCTGGTATTGCTTGGCTCTTTTCACCGTGGTCACGACTCCTTTGGTAGCGGCAGAACCGCAGGAGGCGGTGCCTCAAGAGGCGTCGTCCAATCAGAAATCGAGTGATTCGTCGTCGCTTGCCGGCGGAGTCAGCTACGACAAATCAGAGTTGCCTCAGGTGGAAGACGGGAAGTTTGATCTGCCGCGATTGAGGGTGCCGACCATTTCCACCAAGGATGTCGGTAACGGACGACTGCCCCCAGGGATCAGGCAGGAAGATTTTTCCCCAGAGCAACTGCCTGAAACGGGAGATGAGCGGTCGCCAGATTGGAACTGGTCCGTCTGCCAGTGGGAAGCACCGAACACCTTTTCCAATCCGAGGTATTTTGAAGACCGCATGCTCGAGCGGCACGGCCATCGCCGGTTTGGATGTTTTCAGCCAGCCGTCTCGGGGGCTCGATTTGTCAGCGACTTTGTCATGTTGCCTTACGAGATGACGATTCGCCCAGGGAACCAGTGCGAATACACGTTGGGCTACTACCGCCCCGGAACGTGCGTGCCAGGTTTCATTCAGCGACCACCATATGTTCGCGATGCTGCCCTCGTCCAAGCCGCGACGACTGCCGGGCTAATGATCGTTTTTCCCTAAACAACTAATGCGGATCGTTGATGCAAGCCATGGTGCCAATGCAATCTGCAGCAAGCACGGGCTGGGGATTTAGCTGACCGACGCTAGAAAACGCGGTTACCGCCGGAAGAAACCGCCGGCGTTGGAAGGAACCGCCGCTGCCGGAAGATACGATCGGCGGCAGAAGATACGATCGCTGCCAAGATCGCAGCGAAGCTCAGGTGTCTTGCACCTGGGCTCAACGAGCATTCAAGTTCGGTTCGCTATGCTTTGCATGGTGCCAGTGCGGGCGTGCGAGCTGGCTTGCAGGCGAATTCGTAGGCACCGAACAGGATGACTGAGAAGGCAAGGTCTCCGGCAATGGTGTATCCAAAGAAGGGGATTGCGTTGGCGTAGCAGGCAACCAGTCCCGCAGCGGTTAACGAATACCAGCCACCAAGCCAGACTCCGAAGTTACTGACCAAAAAGAAGACCGAAGAGGCTGCCAGAGAACCGGCCGGGATGCGAAGCTTGGTTTGTGATGATCGCATCCAACGCCCGACTGGGATGGTCATCAGCAAACCGCCATAGACGAAAGCCATCGTCAGGGGGTTGTAGAAGCCGATTCCCGAAAATCCTGCAAATTCGCCCACCAAATCACTTAGCAACATGACTCCGAGTGGAACCAAATAGGCTTTGCGACCGCTCAGATAGCATCCAGCGAACAGTCCAAGGGCGCCAACACAGGCGACGTTGGGAGGATGGGGAAGAAAGCGGCTCGCAGCGGCAACCAAGATGAGCAAATAGAACATCGGAAAAACTCACGCAAATTAAGTGTTCAGACCCATAGCAGCGTTAAGTTCTAGTCATTCAATCGTCGAGGGGCAAGCATCCTGCTTCGGGCGATCAAGTGGAAGTCGATCAGCCTGGCTCAACGTTTGCGGCTAGTCCCCGCAATGGCCCCTCAAAAGGTTCTCGAATCGGCCGACACGCGGGCAGATTGTGTGCGGGACCGAAACCGGCAAAAGCCTAGGGAAATCGAATGTTTTCGCTATAATGCGAGTTCTGCCCAAATCCTCACCACGAGATATTTTGTGATCAGCAAGTCCAATGCTTCGCGGCGGCAATTCTTGCGTGCCTCTGGTGTTGCCATCGCGCTCCCGACGCTCGAATCACTCTCCGCGCGTGGGGAAACCGCTGGCAGGCCCGCTGTGCGTCTGGTTTGCGTTGGTAACGAGTTTGGGATGTACGCGCCGTCTTTCTGGCCGAAACAGGTAGGGCGAGACTATGAGTTACCGAGTTTGTTGCGTTCCCTCGCCGATCAACGAGATCAGTTTTCGATTTTTTCGCACCTTGATCATGGGCTAAAAGGAGGGCATTTTGCCGTCCACACGTTTCTGACCGGCGTGAAGGCGCAAGAAGCCAAAGCGATGCCCGATGGAGGAATCAGCTTGGATCAACGGGCGGCAGAGCATGTCGGGTCCCAGACGCGTTTTCCCTCTTTGACGATCGGCTCCGAAGGTGGCCTACACGGCGGCTGCCGCATGAGTTGGACGCGTTCCGGTACTCGCGTTCCACCGATTGGCGGCCCACGCGAATTGTTTCGAAAGTTATTCGTTAACGAAAACGAACTTGCCAAGCAGGCTGCCAGTGATCGCATCGCGATGCAAGGGTCGATTTTGGATGCTGTACTCGGCGACGCAAAATCGCTTAGTCGCCGACTCAATCCGAGTGACAACCAAAAACTTGACGAATACCTCTCCTCGGTTCGAGACGTCGAGGCCAAACTGAATCTCGATCGTCATTGGCAAAAGATCCCCAAGCCGATGGCTGCGATCAAGGAGCCAAAGGACGAAGGTTTGACTCGCGATCTGCCAAAAATCTACGATCTCGTAGCCCTTGCGTTGCAAACGGATTCAACCAGGGTGGCGACTCTCGAAGTCGGTGGAAGTTTTGCTGCCTCCGATCTTGGGATCCGCAAGGGTTACCACGGACTCTCTCATCATGGTCATGTACCAGAGAGCATTGAACTGCTGGTCCAGATCGAACGTTACCAAGTCGAACAATACGCGAGATTTCTGCACAAGTTGGCGTCGATTCGCCAGCCTGAATCGGATCAGACCCTGTTGGACAGCACGATGGCCTTATTTGGTAGCGGAATGGGCAATGCGAATTCGCATACCAATGCTGACTTACCGATTGTGTTGGCTGGTGGTGGCTTTCAGCACGGGAAGCACGTCGAGTTTCCTCAGGATTCCAAACGTCGAATCCCACTCTGCAATCTATTTGTCTCGATGTTGCAGCAATTTGGCGTGGAAACTGATGCATTCGGAACTAGCACAGGTACGTTGCAAGGTTTGGGGTTTGCTTGATGCCTAACCGATTGAAGTTGCTGTTCGTGATCTTCGCTGCGTTGATCTTTCCGCTTTGGTCAGGGCTAGCGATTGGAGCGGACGAGGATTCCGCACCTGATTCAGAGCAAGCCTTCGAGCAGTCGGTGAAGCCGTTCTTGCAGTCATTTTGCAGTGACTGTCATGGTCCAGACGATCAAAGTGGTGATCGCCGATTTGATCGTTTAGTCGCAAAAATCGACAACGACGATTCGTTGGTCGATTATCAAGACATCGTTGATCAATTGAATCTCGGCGACATGCCACCTCCCGATGCAGAGCAGCCCAGCGACGAAGCACGGCAGCGTGTCATCGACTGGATGACCTCAAGGATCAAGCGTTATCACGCCGAAAATCAAGGCTCCGGTGGGCGTGCAGTGCTTCGTCGTTTGAATGCCCGTGAGTACCGAAACACCATCCATGATTTGTTTGGCTTGGATGTCACAATCTTTGATCCCGCCGAAAAGTTCCCGCGTGATCAGACGATTGAGCAGCTTGATAATGTTGGTGAGACATTAGTGATTTCCGGGCACCTGTTATCTCGGTATCTCGATGCGGCTGATCGTGTCGTCGAAAAGGCGAGGGGAACGCGGGATAGGCCGGAAGTGCAGAGTTGGACATTTCAGGACCGCTTTCGCCAGCAGCCTGAAATCGATCAGGTGCATGGCAAGACGAACGGTTTCGAGCACATGACGTTGTACGACGTGATTGGTGCGGACAAGCATGAAGGAGCTTACGGACCGATTCTGCGATTCGCTGACGGGGTTCCCCTGGATGGTGTCTACGAAATTCAGTTTTTGGCGACGGCTGTGAATCGCGAGCATCCTTATAAACGCGAGTTCCTCGGTATCGATCCTGAGGAACCTTTTCGGTTGGGTATCCGACCGGGAAATCGAGAGGTGGGAAACCTGCACCTGCCTCAGCCGATCGAACCGCTGCTAGCCGAGGTCGAATTAGCTGACCATCCCAAGCTGTATACCGTTCGCATTCACTTGGATGCAGGCTACACACCGAGATTTACCTTTCGCAACGGGTTGATGGACGCTCGGAATTTGTGGAGTCGCGTGATTCGGCAGTATCCCGAGATGTTCCCCAAGGGCATCAAGAAAGGGATTGTCGCGGCCCGCTTTAATGCCATTGCACATGGCAAGTTGCCTCACATTCAAATCGATAACATCGAAATACGTGGACCTCTGCATGACGCTTGGCCTACGCTCAGTCAGAAGGCGTTGTTTGGGGATGATTGGGGGGGTGAGCCAGTTGTTGATCAGGAGATGCAAGCCTGGGATCGGCTCGCCAACCTGGCTCGAAAGGCATATCGCCGACCCGTTGCGGAGGAAGAAGTTGATCGGATCATGAGCGTGTTCAGGGCCCGTCGCGAAGCGGGGCGTGACTGGACTGGAGCCTACGCCGATGCAGCAAAAGCCATTCTTTGTTCGCCCGGTTTTTTGTACTTGGAAGAAGCATCGGCAGGTGAGCCATATGCGATGGCATCGCGGCTGTCGTACTTTCTCTGGTCTTCGATGCCCGACAACGAATTGATTGAGTTGGCTTCGACGAGAGAATTGTTGAAACCACAGGTGCTGCGACGCCAGGTTCAACGCATGTTGCTTGATGGACGCAGTGACGCGCTGGTCGAAGGTTTTTTGGGGAGTTGGCTGGGGCTAAGAGATCTGGGGTCAACACCACCTGATCGCGGTTCGTTTCCAGGTTTCTACCACTACGATCTGGGTGAAGCGATGCGGCAGGAAACATTCTTGTTCACCCGCCACATGATCGATGGAAATTTACCTGCACGGCT
>JAQWPZ010000334.1 GCA_029245125.1 Rubripirellula sp. | reverse complement strand
AGATTTTCTGATTGCTCCACAACCGCTCCAGAAGGTTGAAGCATCGCCGGCGGAACGTTGGTGAAAGAAGTGATGCATCAAGTTTTTATAAGTTGATACCAGGTTGCCCGCTTTCGGATTTTGGTCGTAGGATCCGAAAGCGGCCACCCAATGGTTCTTCTCAAACTGCGTTTGGAATTTACAAAGTGTGTCATCGGTGATCATGACATCGCTGTCGATGAAAACAATGATTTCACCCCGACAGGCACCGGTCGCATAGTTGCGGGCAACGGCCGGTCCACTTTGCTCGTCTAGGGTGATCACACGCGCGCCCATTTGTTCCGCGATCTCCACTGTGCGATCAGTTGACGCATCGTTCGCGACAATGACCTCGAAACGGCAACCACGTGAGTTTTGGATTTTCTCAAGACACTCCTGGATATCCTTTTCGCCGTTGTGGACGGGTACAACGACAGAGATATCGACCGAGGTTTTAACCGTGACTGGCTGTTGTGAGAACGACAACGCTTCTTCCGCGATCATCCAACGATTTTCGTTGGGACAACGCTCTGTTAGGATTGTTCGCACGAGTACTCGACCTTCACTTCCAATGGTTGCGTAGACGGAACGACTCGCTCGTCTTCCTCGGTGGGTTCTGTCCAGTTCGCTTCCTGCTTCTCTCGCTGAGCCTCTTCACGCGAGGCGGTCTGATGTGGTGCGGGTTCTGGCTCTCGAGCCGGGACTAGCTGTTTCGATTTTGACTCTGTGGTCGATAGTTCTTCGTGATATTGCTTGTCTTCGTTGACAGCCCAAACGTCGTTGTTGGTGCCATTGACGATGTTTCCTGCTGCGATAAAACCAGTGATCATCGCGTGATCCTGATTGTTGTATCGATGAAGGCCGTTGCGACCGATTGTTTGCAAGTTGTCCAGCCCTTCCACGAAGTCGCGGAGAGCTTCCACATGATCTTGGTAGGTCGAATCGTAGACTGGATATGACTTTTCCACGCGGAACACACAGCCGTCGACTACATCCTTGGTGTCAAGCAGTCCCAATTCTTGCATTTCTTGGGTTGCTAGCTCTACCAGATCTTCATCAGGCATGTTCCAGACAGAGTCTCCTTCATTACAGAAGTACTCGAGTCCGAGGCTGCTCTGCTCTTGGTTCGGAACCATCTTTGGGCTCCAGTTCTTGTAGTTCTGGATCCTGCCGACTTTCACACTCGCGTCGTGGATGTAGATCCAATTGTCGCTGAACAGGTTTTCGACGTTGATAATCAAGCAAACGGTTAAAAAGTCGCGGTAGCGAAGTTTCTCGGCTGCAAGCCGAACTCGCTCGGGAGCTGGAGGGTCCATTTTTAGGACGAGCTCTGACAGTGGCATGCTCGAGATAAAGTGAGATCCCGAAAATACGTTGGCTTCTTTTGAATGCTGATCTATCGTTTCAACGCTTGTGATGTGGTTGCCGGACCTCCGAATGCGGGTCACATTTGCATCCAGCTTGACGTCGCTACCTTTGTTTTGGACTTGCGACGCAACCTCCTCCCACATCATTCCGGGACCCTTCTCTGGGTATTTGAATGACTCGATCAGGGTCTTAATTCCCTTGTCTTTCCTTCCAAGGGCGGTCAGCACTGCTGTTTTAAGCGAAAGCCCCTTAATGCGCTGTGCCGCCCAATCGGCACTCAATTCGCTGCAGCTGATTCCCCAGACTTTCTCCGTGTAGGACTCGAAAAAAGTCTTGAATAGGCGTCTGCCGAAACGATTCGTCACCCACTGTTCGAAAGTCTTTTCTTCCTTGTACGGGAAAGCTTTCCAACGCAAGCAGCTGATCATGATGAGGCAAGAATCGATGAGTCCAAGATTGCGAAACGCATTCACGGCTCGCAAGGGATAATCAAAAAACTTGCGGCGGTAATAAATTCGTGATTGCCTGGGCCGAGTCAAAAACCGATCCGAAAGCAACTTATCCCAAAAGTCGTTCACAGCTTTTGACTTCGAGAAGAAGCGATGTCCCCCCATGTCAAACGAAAAGCCTTTGTAGGATTCCGTCCGCGCGATGCCACCGACGATTGAATGTTTCTCCAGTACTGTCACTGGGATTTCGGCATCGGCTAATTCGTATCCTGCTGTGAGTCCTGATGGACCGCCGCCGATAATTACTACCCTTTTCTGTTCCTTGGTGCTCATGCGTCTTCGTAGGTTTTTCGTTGCCAAACTTGTTGCTTTCTTCCAATTCCTTCTGAACGCCTAGCATCAGATTACGTTTGGGCCGTGCGGCTACCAAATTGCCGAGATAGCTATTAGGTGCGTTCTGCACCTGCGGAGTAGGACGCACATCGGCTGCCCCATCTAAATTCCCCACATCCGGTACTCGGAGGACCCGGCGATAGGTGATCGCTCTGAAAAAGATCGTGACGTGGTGCTCTTGCTCGCTTTACTACGGTGCGCCGCTGTTGTCTTGATGCCATCAAATGGCGCGTAGCCACTGAATTTAGCCATCGTTGTCGATGTCGCTAGTCATTGTTTACGCGTTATGCGGTAATCCGCAGGTCAATTGTGGCGTGATGCGGCAGGCCGTAGTTAGAAATACGTCAGATTGCCGCTCCCGCCACTTCGCAACGCCGCGTCCATTTCAATGGCTCTTATGGAAAGGCGAGCGATTGGTATCGTTCGGCGGCCGATGCAATCGGCAGATTTTTATAGGTTTGCAGCTAATGTTTTCTGGCTCCCAATTCATTTCATTGTGAGTCAATTTCGGTCTGCCATGGTCAAACCAAGGGGGCGAGTAGTATCCAGGTTCCCACTTCCACTTTGCAGGCTCTCACACTGACTTCGGTGCGAGAACTCGCGGGTACCAAGATTTACAAGCGGCACGATTGATTAGCACTTAAGGTGCAGCATGGTCGAACGGGAAGCAACTGACGCCGATTTTTGGCCCTCCACCAAGTTGCTTAGGTTGGCGGCGAGCGAACAAAGCCACGGCGACCGCTGCGCTGACGGAAGTTTTCGACTCGCTCGTGGCTGCGCTCCTATTGACACTGGGAGTTGAATGCTTAACCGCGGATTCAACCGCTTGTCATAATTCGGCGATAACGAGACAGGAGGATGACAAGCATCTCGCGACAAAGGGCAAGAGTATTGTTTCACATTTCGTGCCTCAGATGATGTTTGCGAAAAAGTATGCGGTACTTTCGCGATGTTCACATCTTCTATTTGCGGTTCGCGACAGTAACATTGAGGGGTAAATAGCTTGTTTTTGCTGGTGATTTAGAACGAATACCCAAACAATGGTCGAACGTAACCAGGCTTACGAACCGCTTTTTCATTTACTGCAAAAGCACCGAAAGGCTGTTGTCATATTCATTGCCTTGACTCTCTTGTCCCTCGCGGTTGAAGGGATTGGAGTCGGAGCTTTAGCTTCGATGCTGGACGCATGGGGTGATGGTGGATTCGTTGATCGGATTCCGATCCTTGGCGATTTGCGGTCTTGGGTAAACGCCTTGCCACTGACACAACGCGTGCGTTTGGTTGCGTTGGGCTTGCTTGGTGTGGTGATCACTCAGTCAGCGTTGCGCTACGCGAGAAATGTTTTTTCAATTCACCTTTCGGTTACGGTCGACGAGGAACTGAAGGCAGCTGTTGTGAAACAGATTTACGAGGTCTCCTTGCGTTACATGAATCAGCAGACCTCCGCTCACATCGCCTCGTTATTGCTGATGGAGACAACGCGGTCGGCGAAACTTGTGTTTTTGGTCGCGAATATGGCGGCCGCAATCTCGATTCTTATCATGTACGCAGTAATTATGCTGGTCATGTCATGGCAGCTGACGCTGATTGCAATTGTGCTTTTGGTCGGGTTTGCATACGCGAGTCGCTTGCTGATTCCGGCCTCCAAATTGCAGAGTGCGGGAGGGGCGATTGTCGCAAGTCGCAATCGCTTGCATGCAGTAACTGTTGAGAGCCTATCTTCGGTGAAGCTGGCTCACTTGTACTCCCAAGAGGATCAATGCATTCAACGTTTCAGCAATGCGACGCGAAATTATCTTCGTGATTATTTCGTGAGCGAAGAAAATGTTCTTCGTACGAAACCGCTACTGCATATCTTTGCTATCGTTGGCTTGGTAACGCTTTTGATCGCGGCGACGTTTTTCGCAGACGGCAATAGTAACGGATGGCTGGCAAGTACGTCTGTTTTCCTGTTGATTGTGTTCCGTCTGCTCGGCCCTGCTGCAGATTTCAATGCCAGCCATGCCATGTTCAGTAACCTAACTTCATCGTTTATTTCGGTTACCGAGTTTCTCAAGCGTGAAGACAAGTCATATGTACCAAACGGCCAAATCGATTCTCACGCATGCAGATCTGTGATTCAGTTTGAAAACGTATCGTTTAGCTACTCCAGTGATTGTGAGCCAACGCTGCGGAATCTTTCGTTTCAAATTCCTTGTGGCAAGAAAACTGCAATTGTGGGGGCCTCGGGGTGCGGTAAGTCAACCGTGATCAATTTGCTTGCCCGGCTTTACGATCCGGATGAGGGAGTGATTCGAGCCGATGAGGTCGACCTGCGGGACTTGGATCTCAGTTCATGGCGGAGTCGAATCGCGATTATTTGCCAAGAGAATTTGCTGTTCCACTGCAGTATCGCGGAAAATCTGAAGTACGCACGTCCAGATGCGAGTGAACAAGATATGCTCGCAGCGTCAAAGTTGGCTCAGGTTGATGATTTCGTTCGTCTGATGCCCGATGGTTACGATACCGTGATTGGCGATCAGGGGGTACGTCTTTCGGGTGGCCAGCGGCAGCGGTTGGCGATCGCTCGTGCACTCCTTGCAGATCCGGAAATTTTGATCATGGATGAGGCGACAAGCGCCTTGGATTCCGGAACGGAGCAACGCATCCAAGACGCAGTCGACCAGTATTCTCAAGGTCGAACGGCGGTGATTTCCGCGCATCGCCTTTCGACCATTCGGGACGCCGATAAGATTATCGTTCTGTCGAACGGGCAGATTGTTGAAGAAGGAACGCATGTTGAATTGATGGCTCGCGGAAACCACTACATGCAACTTGTTCAGTCGCAGAACGTCGAAGACAAAGCCGTTCCATGACGTCGAGGTATCTCTGTCTCTGTGTTTGCGTCGACTTCGCGCATTGTTTTTTTGTCGCAAATGCCGCAGCCTTGAATCAAGCTGCAATTTCTTGAGCAAAAGATCTCGCTTTGAGCAACAGGTGAGTGATCGTCGATAATTGTTTTTCCTTTAAACAAATTAACTACTTAGATAAATGCTGGATACAAAACCCTGGGTATTGGGATTAGCAAGTATACTTAGTCGAGTGCCTTGTGAATGGGTAGGCGGTCACGCTCTTTGAGCGAGCTGCGGAATATGCGTCAGTGACAATGCCACATCGATGGCTGGGGCAAGTTACTACACTGCGTCCCTTGTGCAGCACGAGGCGATTGTAAATGCGTGGCCGAGCACCTCTCGGCGAAGATAATACACTGCCGGCGATTTTGAGTTGCTTCTCCGATTGACATCGGGAACTTATAAATAAGACTCATGGTGCCTTGCCTCACCATGAGGTTCGTTTGTTTTGAGGCAACCGAATTCCGATCTGCTTTTTTCGTTGTTGAATGAAGCTTACGTTCCTCCTCGCAAATCTAAGCCGAGCGATGGTCTCTCCTGCCGAACGCAAGTCCATTGAATTTTTGTTTTACGGTTTTCATGTGCGAATGACCGCCTGTGATCCAGTGCGTCTGTCAGACATCGAGGTCGACTTCTCGTACTTTCGCATACCGGATACGAACAAAACGCAACCGTTTGATCTGGAGGTTCACTTTCACGATTACGCGAGTCGTCCCGCTCTGCCAAGGCTACCCGCTTCGCAACACACACCACGGAATGTTGTTTTCCGTGACAAGGAAACCTCCTATTTGGACTACGGCGGAAGAGCATTGGCTTGCATTTCCAAAAATGGAAAGCAAATCGAAGTTTATTCTGATGACCGCCACTTAGCTCATGAGGCAGTCTATCTCACCATTCTTTCTTACACGGGTGAGTATTTTGATCGCACCGGGCGGACGCGAGTGCATGCATTGGGGTTGGAGACGGCCGGTCAAGCCGTGCTTTTAATGCTGCCGAGTTCTGGTGGAAAGACAACGATGGCGTTGAATATGCTTCAACGCGATGGTGTCAAACTCATTTCGGAAGATTCGCCCCTGATGCGCCGTAATGGTGTTATTGAGCCCTTTCCAATTCGGATTGGAGTGCGGCCTGGAACAGTGGTTCCCGATGTCCCCGATTCCTTGCTGCTTGATATCCAGCGGATGGAATTTGGCCCCAAAAAATTAATTGATATCGAGGCTTTTTCTGACAGGATATCAGGGCCCGTTCCGATAAGTGCGATTCTGCTCGGAACTCGTTACTCCGCGGGCGAATCGAGCATCAAGCCGATCGCTCGTCGGCATGCCCTTCGACCACTTGTTTCAGATGCCGTTGTAGGTTTGGGGCTCTATCAAGGTGTCGAGTTCGTACTGCAAAGTTCCGCGTTTGAACTGTTGGGCAAGGGTAGGCTCGCATATTCACGTTTTCGCAACTGCCTAGGCGTCTTGCGTCGTTCGACAGTTCATCGGTTTGCAATGGGGACTGATATTGAGCAAACGGCCGAAACCTTAGCAAGGTTTCTCGAGGAGATTGCGGCGAAGCACGAGTCACCTAATGCCTGATGTTTCATTCGTTTGCTGTCGTTTGTTTGTCAGGTGGCAGAGGCACAATCGGTGATCCAGATGGTTGGGACCGCATTCCCCGGCGACACATTGTTTTTCAGTGAGGCGACAACGAGTTGATGGAATTTTTCACCGTATGTGAAATGGCGTTCGCGTGCATTTTTGATCTCATTATGACTGGTGCGTGACAAGGCAGGTTCAGCGTGGAAATTTGCAAGTCGTTCTAGAAACCTGTTTTCTCGATCAAAACGCTGAGCTCTTCATGTGGCATAAAGGCGTCGACACGGATTTGTTGAGGATTAATTTGTACGTCCACTGAACTAATCCCTTTCGCCTCATCGGGACGTTGCGTGGGATCGATATTTGGATCAATCAGCTGTTCTAACCGTCTCAAAGAAAAGTGCATTTCAGCACTGCGTTGCATCGGGGAACGCTCCTCGAAATTTTTGAACTGCTCGAGGAATCTCTTTTCCCCGTCAGGCTTTTGGGCAATTGCCAAAGCGTTGTCGAACAGTTGAAGTTCAGAGCCGATCAGTAAAATCACTTGGTTCCCGACTGTCGCTACGCGGATCGTATGCCACTCTGGACCAAGCAGTCGTTTTAATTGCGCAGCAAGTCGGCCACTCTTGCCGCGAAATCCCAAGCGAACGAAGTCAACTGGCCGATCGGTGCGGGTTTCCTGGTTTGCCAGGAAGGTCAATTGAGGACGGAGTCGCGACAGGAGATCCTTTTCAAGGAGAGCCTTGCGTTCTGAGGCGAGGCCACGTTGGATGTCCACCAGGATTGACTCGGATCGTGTGCGTACTTCGATGTCTTGTGATGTTCCTGCCGCCTTGAGCGCTTTGATGGCTGGAGGTCCGATCAATCCGAGTTTTGTAGCCGCTAAACGGCGGACGCGAAAACTGCTGTTGCCCAAGTCCTCCACCAAGGTTTCGATGACTTCCGGGCTGAGAGTTTCTTTTCTGTCGGTAACAGTTAAGCCGGAGGCGTGCATGAAGGGGGCTAGATCTACCAGCTCTTTTACAAATTGCTCTGGTTCCTCTGTGTCCAAAATCGCGACCAAGCTGAACCACCCAGTTCGCACAGGATCGGTGTTCTCGTAGAGCGCGAATCGTGTTTGTTCGCAGTTCTGCAAACTCAGGCCGAACAAATTTGAAAGATTGGACAGGCGGTCGGCAGCGAGCACGCCACCTGATTCGGTAAGGATCTGCTCGAGGGCAAATCGAAACAACGATCGGGCTGACGATGCCATCTCTGTTCCTCGAGTGCATAGGGATTGCGCCGCCAATATGCTTCCACTCGGTAATCCGTTCAGATTGGCTTGTGAGTTTCCTTTGCCCAAGCGGGTCAGCAGGTCATGTGATTGCTCGCCCTCGAACTCGACCATGATGGTTGTTCCGATGCCACCATCCAATCGGATCCCGCCAAGTATCCACTGAAACTCCTGAAGAAAAAGTTCCTTGGTTTCGGCATCCTCTTGGCCCACGAACAGATTGGTGAAACGCTGTATCGATTCGTTCTCGGAGGAGACCATGTTTTTGATCAAGCCCTCGGCAACGAAGAAAACTACATCGTCGTTTCTGATCGTCGCTTTTGCCTCCGCGCCTAAGCGATTGCCAAGCGATGGCTGTGTCATCACATCTTCAACCGTTGCCTTTTCTAGTCCCATGAATGCATGTTTTCCTCGAACGGCCAGGTAATTGATCGATGTGATTTTCGAGCTTCTCGTTTTCGGCAAATCGCGTATTGCCAAGACCTCGCCCGAGTCCAGTCTCTCGCGGGGAATACCTAAGCTCTTTGCGAAGGCATCGACATCCTTGATCGGTACACCCAGCACAAGTTTTGCGAAGGCGTCGTATGAATCTACTTGGTCACTGGATGTTAGGAGGACAAAGGTTCCTTCATCGTCCACGGTCCCTGTTAGTCCGAGGAACGAGAAAAGCATTTCGAAAAACTGGGAGAACCGAGTCGGGGATTTCACCTTTACCGCTCGGAATAACTCGTCCCCTCTAACCTTTAACTCGCGAATGTCCCGAATCGCGAGTGCCGCTGAAGCCTGCATTGGGATCAGATTGAGTACATCGAATTCGACCTTCGGCTTTGGTGTGTCCTGGGCCATCGTGGGAATGAATGCCATCCCGAAGGTGAGAGCCGCAACAATCGCAAGTCGAGTCATCGAGAACGCCTATCGGGAGAGTGTGCAAATCTTGCATCACGGGAATCAATCTAACGATACTTGAAAAATTCGGTGCACACATGCGGACTGCTGGTCGTGATTGCGAAATGCTGTCACCTTTCCAGGAGATCGCGTGCCGCGATCCGTTTACGCTGGGCCGGTCGAGATTTGTGCTCGGAATTCGCCTAGAGAGTTTTCGGTACTGTCTGGCGAGGGGCCTGGCGAGGGGCAGGCATTGCACTGATTTTTCCAGCAAACCGTTAGTTTGAGTTTTCCGATTAACCGAAGTGTGCTTCCACCAAGCCGAGAAATCTATTCCTAGCGGGTCTCGTGCGACCCTGCGATCGGCAGAAACCGACTTCGATAGTTGACACGTCGACTAAAATAGAACCGGAATGCCCGCCCGGAAAAATGGCGGTCGAAGACGATTTCGTGTTGCTCTGTTGGATGCTCGTCAACGCGTAGGACCTGGGTAAAACTGGCTTGCCCGGCGTCTTTGGCTGCAAATTATGGATTGATTCGGGGATGGTTTATGATTGTTAATCATGCTTCAGTTGCGATCCAAGAACGCTTTCATCCTCGAAATCCCAATTGCCATGTTTGAATTCAGCTGGATACGGCCCTGCTTTCTCGTTCTGCTCAGCGTTACCGCCGCGACGGCGGCAGACTTCGACGTCGAATCTTTGCAAGAGAGGATCTACGCCACGATCGAGTCGGTCAAGCCAGCGGTGGTTTCGGTTAGGCAAAGAGGCGGAATGTTCAGCGGTGTCATCGTCAGCAAGGACGGCCAAGTCCTCTCTGCGGGACACGCGGTCCGCCCCGGCGACCGCTACCAAGTCTTGCTCCCGGACGGTCGGCAGTTGACGGCGGTGGGCAAAGGGTCGAATCCCCAGGCAGACTGTGCGCTGCTTCAAATCACTTCCGATGTCGAAGATCTGCCCTACGTGCGGATGGGTGAATCAGATTCGCTTGTCCGTAACCAACCCTGCTTGAGCGTTAGTTTCCCCGGCGGCCAAGGTGCTCGCGGAGTCCCAATCGTTCGGTTTGGGCGACTCGTGAATACCGGAGGCGGACGCAGGATGTTGCAATCGACCGCGTTGATGGAACCTGGCGATTCGGGCGGACCTTTGTTCGATTTACAAGGCCGTGTGATCGGAATCCATTCTCGAATCGGTCAGAGTATGACTCGCAACTACGAAGTTGACGTCAACACCTTCAAGAAGTTTTGGAACGAGCTGAATCGCGAACAATCTTTTACTCAGTCGGGGCCACCAGTACCGAAGCTTGGTTTTCGCGGAGTCGATCGGGGGGATGGTATTGGCATCAGCGTGATGGAGATTGTTGAAAATAGCCTCGCGGCTAATCACGGGATTGAGCCAGAGGATGTGATCCAAACCGTGTACGGGAGGGAAACTCCCTCAATCAAAGATCTGCGGCGGGCTCTGGTGGCGGCACGTGACGATAAAACTAAAGAGATCGTCGTGAAGATTCGCCGCGAAGAAAAAGAAGTTGAGATCACAATGCCTTTCGATGTCGAGTCCGAATCTGCGCCGCCAGTCGAACTACCGGTTTACGGCGAGCAGGAATTTTCGTCACCAGAAGCGATCGATCAACTTGCCAATCTCCCCAAGGTTTTCTCCGAGCTAGAGTCGAAACTGGATGATTCCTGCGTCGCAGTTTCGAGCAAATTGGCCGATGGGGAAGAAGTTTCAATTGTCGGGACGTTGATCAATTCGACGTCCTTTATTGTGAGCAAGAGTTCGATGGTCAGTGACAGTCCAACCGCAAAGTTTGGCGATACGACGCTGGATTTAGAGGTCGTTACTCGCGACAGGGAAAATGATCTCGTCCTGTTAAAATCCCCCACGCCAAACGCGGCCGGAATCGACTTAAGTACTTCGTTTGAGCAGACGCCGGGTATGGGTAGTTTCTTGATCACACCCGACGCAACTGGTCCAGGGTTGATCAGCGTGGTTAGCTCACAAGCTTTCGCCTCGCGGAAACAGCAGAGTCGCGGTTTCTTGGGTGTCGTGCCCGAGGATTACAAGCGACGGGAGGGAGCCGTTCTGAGAGAGGTAACGAAAGACGGCGCCGCCGATCGTGCCGGTCTTCTGGTTGGTGATGTCGTCACAAAAATGAACGACACGGCGATTGCAACTCATATGGAAATGCGACGGTTCCTCGGGACTCTAGATCCAAACGCGACTGTCGTCGCAACCATCGAGCGTGGCGAGGAAAATCTTGAGAAGACAATCCGATTGGGTGCATTCCCGTCGTTTTCTAATCATGCCGCTGACCAGATGAACAAGAGCGGTCGGCGCGACGGGTTCAGTCAGGTGATCCCACACGACGCTGATCTGAAGCCGGCGGATTGCGGTGGACCGTTGTTCGATCTTGACGGTAACTTCGTTGGGCTCAACATCGCCAGGAATAGTCGCGTTCGTAGCTATGCGATTCCTGGCTCGGTCGTCAAGGAACTGGTTGATCAACAATAGCTGTCGTTGTTGGACATCCGCGTGGTGCTCTAAATCGCGCCGTTCTTTTCGGTGCAAAGCCGGCATCTGCATGACAGATGGAAATCACGGCCGCTGTCCAATCGGGCAGAGGCAGACGCACGCTTCATGCTGCGAGCCCAGTGATCCTGCGAGCCCAGCCACAGCGATATCGTGGCAGAGGGGCGCGTGCCGTCCGGTTGAATGTTCACTTTCGCGCAGACGCGTGATGAGGGGTCGATTGCCGGTAAGCGTCACTGGGCCCATAGGGTCGCTGTGATGAAACCGATGAAGTGAAAGCCAACGGAAAGCTGCGTTGCTTTCCATTCAATGGCCTCCGTGTTCTCTTCGCGTGTTTGGCATGGTTACTCGGATTCAGCCGGGCGGCAATTCATTACTCGCAGCAGGTTCTTGAGCGGCGGATTCATCCAAGCGATTGATTGATGCTTCTCTCGAAGTGGATCTGCGATGCTGGTTTCGTTGTTTGACCGATGCATCGAATCGAATTGTCGACGAGTTTTCGCAAGATCAATCGGTCTGCCGGTGGCGGGGCACCAAGGAAAATCTGCATGGTGGCATCTATATTTCGTGGCGGTGGTTTTCGGCAACGCAAGTCCAGGAAGTGCACATTCGCAATCCGTTGTGGTTAGCCGAAGTTAATGCGTCGGTGGGTTGAGCGAAGTACTTTGGCGGATAAACTGACAGCGTGTCAGTTTTCGGATGAGGCGACTGTAGTGTGTGGTCCTGCGAACGCGACAAGAGTATTCCTATTCTCAAAATCTCAAAATCTGGAGAATTCAAAAGATGAGCTTTCGTCTTGTAAGTGAGCCTCTAAGGCCCTTTTTGTTGCTTGGGTTGGCGGCTGTTTTGACGCCGCTCCATGCCGTAGAGCCGGATCGTTCCGTGCTGCCAATTCCGAATACCGCGCGGCCTGATGTCATTGTTTATGACGCCAAGAGTCCGGATGCCGTCTTCCCCGCGATTCCTCAGGTTCGTCCGCCAAAGGGATCCCCCAACGTTTTAGTTGTGCTACTTGATGATGTCGGTTTTGGTGCATCGAGTGCTTTTGGCGGACCCTGTTCTACGCCGACACTGGACAAGTTGGCCACGGGTGGTTTGCGTTACAACCGGTTTCACACCACGGCACTTTGTTCGCCAACACGTCAGTCTTTGCTGACGGGCCGTAATCATCACTCCACGGGAATGGGGGCGATCACCGAATTGGCAACGGGAGCGCCTGGTTACAGTTCCGTGTTGCCAAACTCGATGGCGCCCCTCGCTCTCACGCTTAAATACAACGGTTACTGCACAGCGCAGTTTGGCAAGTGTCACGAAGTTCCCGTCTGGCAGGCTAGTCCTGTTGGCCCGTTTGATGCTTGGCCGACCGGTGGCGGTGGATTTGAGTATTTCTACGGTTTCATCGGCGGTGAAGCGAACCAGTGGTACCCAACTCTATACGAAGGCACCACGCCAGTTGAGAACAAGAAGACTCCGGAAGAGGGGTATCACTTCATGGAAGATATGGCCGACAAAACTATCAAATGGATTGGTCAGCAAAAATCACTCGCCCCGGATAAGCCATTCTTTGTCTACTTCGCTCCCGGCGCGACGCACGCGCCACACCATGTGCCGGAAGACTGGGCTGACAAGTACAAGGGAAAATTTAATCAAGGGTACGATAAGATCCGCGAAGAAACCTTTGCGCGTCAAAAGCAGATTGGTGTGATACCTGCGGATGCTAAGCTGACCGCGGCCAATCCAGAGGTTCCACGTTGGAAGGATGTACCTGACGATTTTAAGCCTGTTCTGTCGCGAGAGATGGAGGTCTACGCTGGTTTCTTGGAGTACACCGATCACCACATCGGCCGGATTGTCGACACTCTCGACGCCCTCGAGGTGCTCGACAATACCTTGATCTACTACATCGTTGGCGACAACGGTGCCTCAGCTGAAGGCGGTCTGAACGGTTGCTTCAACGAGATGAGTTATTTTAACGGAATCCAGGACCTGGAGACGGAAGAATACTTGACCGAGAAAATGCCAGAGTTGGGCGGTCCCGATTCCTACAATCACTACGCTGTTGGGTGGGCTTGTGCGATGAACACCCCGTACCAGTGGACCAAGCAAGTGGCTTCGCACTGGGGTGGCACTCGAAATGGAGTGGTCGTTCACTGGCCCGAAGGAATTAAATCTGAAGGTGAGATTCGATCACAATTTTGCCACGTGATCGACGTTGCACCGACTGTCTTGGAGGTCGCTGGACTGCCACAGCCTCGTATGGTGAACGGCGTTCAGCAGGATCCCATTGAGGGTGTTAGTATGTCGTATACGTTCGACGATGCAGACGCTGAAGAACGCCACAAGACTCAGTACTTCGAGATCATTTGCAATCGAGGTGTCTATCATGATGGCTGGACGGCAGTCACCAAGCACCGCACGCCATGGGCTCCCCCCACAGCGAAGCTTCCTGCTTTCGATGATGACGTATGGGAACTCTATGCGGATACCGATTGGACACAGTCCGAAAATTTGGCCGACAAGATGCCAGAGAAACTTCGGGAACTGCAGCGGCAGTTCATGATCGAAGCGGCTCGCTACAAGGTGTTGCCGTTGGACGATCGGGTCTTCGAAAAACTGAACCCCGATCTGGCGGGGCGTCCAATCTTGGTGCAGGGAAAAACACAAGTGCTGTTCCCCGGCATGGGCCGCTTGCTGGAAAACTGTGCGCTCAGCATCAAGAACAAATCGCACTCCATCACGGCAGGAATCGAAGTCCCAGAGGCGGGTGCTGACGGTGTGATTGTTGCCCAGGGTGCCAATATCGGCGGTTGGTCGTTGTACGGACACGAAGGGAAACTTAGGTACTGCTACAACTACGGTGGTTTCAAAAATACGTACGTGACCTCTGGCGAAAAACTTAGCCCCGGCAAACACCAGGTCCGTATGGAGTTTGCTTACGCCGGCGGAGGCCTTGGCAAAGGTGGTGTCGTAAGCCTGTTTGTTGATGGTGATAAAGTTGGCGAAGGAAAGGTGGATGCGACCTTGTCCAACATTTTTTCCGCTGACGATGGGCTTGATGTTGGTGAGGATTCAGGGGCACCTGTATCACCGGACTACGGTCCAGTTGGGAACCATTTCAACGGTGACATCAAGGGGGTTCAGCTCTCGATTGAGGATGATCCCAACAACGGTGACCACATGGTCAATCCCGAAGAGGCGATTCGATCGATGTTTGGACGCCAATAGTTTGTCGTGGGAGAATCACGTTGGTGAATCTCCGATTCGACGAATGATGTGGATTCGAGAAATCCTTGTTGTGAATATTGCGTTTGTCGTTTCTTCGCTCGTGGAAAGTTGTGGGTGACTTCCGTCACCACGGCATTCCACAAGCGAGTGGGAAGATGGGTTTCCCCGGCAATGCGTGCTCAACCGCAACTGTTGCGGGATCTGTGATTCACCGCGAGGATTTGGTGATAGAGATCATCGGGCCAACCTCGACGCTCACAGAGCGTTTTGGTCGAGCTGGAAAATGTGATTGCGGTGACGCGGAGGCATGGGCAACGACTCTCCATGTTTCGGCGGATCCGCCACGACCGATGTCTGTGTCAATTCGCATTTGGCACGCAAAAGGAGGATTGTGCAAGCGGTTGCGTGACGGCGTTTGTTGACAATCTTCAGCTTGCTTGGTGCAGTCATCACGCCCTCTTTCGCGTGAGCCAATTCAAGCCTTGATTTGGTAGAGGCTCGATTGCTCGTTTTCATCTTATGACGGCAGGGAGCTTGGCCGTATGCGACAATGAAGCATCCAATTGACAGCTTGATGTTTCTGTACCATCCAGCGTAGGATTGAGCCGGAATGGTGCAGGAGTCGTCAGCAGTATGTCGGTATGTCGGTATGTCAATGATCGGTCGATGAAGAAAGCAAAGCAAAAAACAACCGACAAGCCGATTTTTCAGCGATCCGCGCGGCGCCCAAAAATTGATCTGTCCGATTCGGATCTTGGTCATAAAACTCGTGGAAAGGCGCATGTTGCTCGCGATCGAACAAAAAAATCAGACCACACAGAGCAGTCAATTATTGATGCCGCCATCACGTTCTTCTGGGATAACCCGTTCCGGGAACTGAGCGTTCAAAAACTAATGAGCGGAACCTCGGTGTCCCGAGCCGCCTTTTACCAGTACTTTGATGACCTCTACCAACTGATGGAGGTTCTGCTCGATTCCTTGACGCAGGATATCCTGCTGGCTGCAGGTCCTTGGCTTGGTGACGAAGGTGAACCAGCCGAGCAACTCAGTGTGTCTCTGCATAGCCTCGTGGAAGTTGCCTATCGAAATGGTCCATTGATACGTGCCATCGCCGACGCGGCCGCAACCGACCTCAAGCTCGAGATCGCTTGGAATCAACTTTTGAATGGCTTTGACTCGCTCGTGTCGAATAGGATCCGACAACATCAAGAAAGCGGTTTGATCGGGCCATTGGATGCTGACTCTATCGCGATTGCATTGAACCGGATGGATGCTTACCTGTTTATTCATCACTTCGGTCGCCGACCCCGCAGCGAGCCCGAAGTCGTTTGGAACGCGATTCGCTGCGTTTGGCTGTCAACGCTGTATGGAGTCAGCGCTAGTGAACTCCCTTGAAGGCTAACTCTATCCATCGGGAATAGTGATACTCAGGGTTGCCACTGGCGTAATTTTTCGGGTTCCTGATTCAGGCCCGCTCCAGAAGCAATGATGATCTTCGCATGTTTCCAGTTCGCATACGCTTGATTGCTATTGCGGTGGCCGTGGTTCAGCTTGGGAATGTACATGCATTGAGTGGTCAAGCAAGTCTCATGCGTCCTTTGTCATCCGTCAGCTTTTTTGGCGGGATCGGTACAAGAGTGGGTTTGAGTTGGCGTCCGATTTCGCGCACCAAATTAGTTGGTGTTATCCACAACGGCTGCGGCGATTAAATCTTGCAGTCGAGCAGGATCGGTCGAATCAACTTTCGCCACGAAGCCACGTTTATGAGCGAACCGAACATCCGTTTCATTTTCGAGCTTCGAAAAATCCAATCGTTGACAGTCTTCATATCTAGTTAGCCCGTATCCATCACCCCGACGATCGGGATAGACCAGGGCATGGACTTGTTCTCCTTTCTTTTCCTCCGCGATAAATGCGTACAGTCCGAAAGATGGATCAGTCGCGATGACTTCATTCTGCTCCAAGAATAGGGCTTGGATGGGAGTGTCGTCAGTCCCGGTAGAGTCGATCGTCCACCATTGGCAATGCTGCTTCAGGAAACGTAATCGTGCCCGCAATGCGTGGATGTAGTTGAAGATGTCCTCCCCAACCATACACATAACTTGATAGATAGCGTTTTCGGGATTCAGTTCTGAGCTGCGAGCAAATCGGCTCAGCAGCGTGATATCAATTGGCGAATTCAGATCGCTAAATGCTGATCGCGGAATTCCCATCTTTTTTGCCGTTTCATTGGGCCCAAGTGTGTCAAGCCATTCCGCTGGACGAAGCCATGCACAAAATGACAAAGCGTCTTCGTAGAGGCCCAAGTCAAGGAGAACCAATGAGAGGGCACAGCGAGGTGGTGCGTCTCGTGGAAATTGGTGATGATCAAAATTATTGAGTTCCGCATCGTGAACGCCTCCGACGTCAACAACACAGATTGCCTCGTTGGAAAGATCCTCGTGAGTCGGTTCGCGGCGTTGAATCGGCACGCCGTGCAAATGTGCCAATAAGCAGCATGCCAAAAAGTCGTCTTTATGGGCTCCACCCGGATGGGTCACGATAAGTTCGATGGACATGGATTTTAGTCGGGCGAAACGTGGGTGATGCGTTTTGGCAGGATGCCGTTAAGCGGGAATAGAGAAGATAGACGCAAAGCGCGACTTCCGCACGCCGGGCTCAGTCTGAGAGGCAGTGTTTTCTTGTCACTGGAACACTGCAGATGAAAAAAATGGGGAGTTTTGCTCCCGGCAGATCGTGATTGTGCTCGAATCTGGCTGCCGTATGGTCTTTAAATCAGTCATGCTCGAGAGCTCTTCGCCTCGCTGCTTGCCCGTGACGGTCCCCAGCAAAACAGGCAATGTATCTGTTCATCGACTGCCGCAGCGCATCGACTGCCACGGTTCATCGACTGCCATGGGGAGAAACAAATGAACTCCGGAGGAGACAGAACGACGGAAACCCAGGCGATGGCATCCAGACTGCGAAGGGACCATCGTTTCGAATTTCTCCATCCATTGAGGGACCATCGTTTTGCAAATGACTTCCCCGACGCTGGGCAATGTTTAGCGACCAGCATCTCATGGTTAATGGTAAATCACCTTTGCTGCGACCTCTGGCTCTCATACAAATGGTTGATCGCGGCGGCTGTCATTTCCCTCAGTGTGATTTGGCCCTCGGTATTCAGGTGGACTCCGTCTTCCAAGACAGGTGATTTTCCATGATGAACATTACTTATCTTGGGAATGTCTCGCCCGGCTCGGTTTTGTGCCATGATCACAGTCCGAATGTGTGGACGTTTACGTGAAAATTGTTTTACTCTGGGAGAATCACGTGCGTAGGAGACGAGAGCTTGAAGCAAATCCGCATCACTCACAGGGCGTTTGCTAGCTGCCTGTTTCACTTTCGCAACCACTTCTTCATCGAGCGTGTTTTGGACGATTTTCAGCAAGTCTTGATCATTCAGACTCGATAGGACAAAGACTGGCATGTCCGGGGCTTCGAGGTCAGTCCTCTGATCTGAAACGAGCTGTCGAAACGTCTCGAAGTATTCTTCGGCGAAATCTTTCTTGGTTCCGTCGGCACCGCCCTGCTTCCACACGAACCCACTGAACTCTGGTCGCGAAACTTGCTTTGCGGCCTGAACTGCATGCATGAGATCTCGATACAACGATCCCTTATTTCCGTCGAAAGTGCGTGCTGCTCGCTCCTTTGTCCAGTTCTTCTCGAACCCGCGGATACCGGTTCCGCCACTCGAGATTTTGATGATGCCGATGGTGTCGCTGGGCCATGGGTCAGCAAGGTTGTGTGCCATCGAAACGCCAGGGCCGAAATGGCGACGGGGCACAAAGTATTCCCATTGCCCGTTCGCCCAAATCCTGTTCCGTGTAAGGCGATTCAAGTTCGGATGCTTTCGCGAGGCCGGTCATATTGGATTGGCCCATTAAAAAAACGCGAAACTTACCTTGTTGGGGAATGGCTGCTTTACGCCCGCCCATGGTGTTCGCTTGCTTGAAACCGACCGTATTCTAACGATCAGGATTCGCATCCGTTTGTCCCGAATCCTTTAAGCCCCGCGTTCCTTGAGGATTGCTTCGTCTTGCTTGTGAAATTTCTCGCAACGCCCGCAATGCTGACTCGTCTAGCTTGCCATCCTGATTCGCATCCGCTTTGGGACACCGTTTGATTCGATTACTCTTTTGGGTTTCATTCAGCTTTGATTCCTGGGCGTCGACCAACGGAACACCAGCGATGAAAACCAAAAACATCAGTATCAGAGACATTCGCATTTTCAGGCCTCTTGAATACATCAATCGCATCGGTCTGTGTAGAACCATCATCGTGGACGATGGTGTCGAAAAAACTCACAAGTTTTGTTTGGCGGGGTGAAGGTTGAGCCCGTCGGGTGCGGGTAAAGAAACTGTGGCTCACGTGACCGCGGTCGATGGGATCTGTGCAATCACATCATCGGCCCTGCTGTCTGCGCAGTGATTCCCGCACTTCGTCGATTGTTAAGACGTCGTCACCATCATCATCCAACCGATCGAACAATGGGTAATGCTTCTTGGGGACCTCTGACTTTAGCAGTTTTCCGTCTTGATCAGTGTCCAGCCTTTCGATGCCACTGATCAGGGCGTCGATATCAATGCTTCGTCTACCGATCCTCGGCAGGTCATTGTTACCCGCATTCCTGGGTTCCTGACGATTCCGGGACCGTCGCATCCCGGCGACCGTTTCGCCGGGCGTCACGCCTGGGACGATGTATTCGACGTAGCCGAGATGCATTTCATCGTAGGTTTGTTGTCCCCAGCGTACTGTTTTGTTTGGATCCGGATTCGCGGGATTATTCGCGCTGTTGTCGAACCAGCCAGTGAATCGAATCGTGTCACCTTGCTTTAGTGTTCGAGGTTCTGCGAGTCGATACTGCAACTGCCAGTTGAAATCGTATCGGGGTATTTCCAGCAAGTTCTCTGAGCCATGGGCGGTCAAGAGTTCATAGCGAGCAGCCTTTCCTCGCAAGTGCATGTGCGGGAGGAAGGAGAGAATCTGCACGTCCCGTGGAATTGTTAGCGAGGCTTCCTCCCGATGATTTTCGGCGTGGGGCGGTATGCTGATTTTTCCGTTTGCGATACCGGCAACCTTGACTTCGTGTCGCGGCGGAGTTTTTGAAAAGATGATGCCAATCCTTGTGCTGTCTTTCGTTGCCGTTCCGTTCGGGGTGTAGTGCATTTGAAAATTCAGCGTGGCACCTTTGGGCAGCAGTCGTGCATATCCATCGGGATAGACAAGCGTGCTGTTGCCAGGGACGTAGGCGCCCCAGTATCCATCCCGTTCTTCGACTCTTTTTCCACCTTTCCGAATAGAAACAATCACGTGATGGACGACGTCGATTTGGCCGGGACGGACTTCGATGGCTTGAACCCATCGATCCTCGGGTAAATCCGTCGCGACGGTGATGTTTTTGTATGGCATCGTTCCTGTCGCTTTCACCGCGACTGGTCGAGGGAATTCAAAAACCGCATCAGGCTTGCCAATCAGCCAGCCATTGGGAAAGGTGATTGGTAAGGGGGCGTCGGCAGGATTTCCACGCGGCGCACCTGCGTCGATCCATGCAAGCAGGTCATTTTTTTCACTCACGGACAAGGAACGATCATTGGCCCAGTGAAGCGTGTTCGATTCATCGACTCCTGCGGGGTGTTTTGGCGATGCGAACCAAGGCGGCATGACACCTCGCTTCACAACATTACCGATCATCCCTGCATAGTCTTTGACCTCTTCATAGCTCTCCAGTGCGATTGGCGCGATACCTTCGTCACGGTGACACTCGATGCAATTTGCCTGAATCACTCGAGAGATGCGATTATGGTAGGTGATCGATGCTGAACTGTCGGATTTGTCTTTCGCTTCATAAAACAAATCACAGCCTGGCGATGACGTCGCCTGCACGGCCGGTTTTTTACCTTGGAGCACCGCGTCGAGTGCATCAGACAAATAGTTGACTCGCGGCGAATCCAAGGCGTAGGCGAACCCGTATTGGTCATCGACGGCTCCCCGGTAAGCCAGAGTGCGTGCTTGGTCGAGGACGAAAACCTCGGTTGTCGTTTCGGCACCCAGGATGGCTGGTAATTGTTTATTCGCATCCTTGATGTACGGACCCGCGAATCCATGCTTGTTGACTGCTTCTCGAAGTCGATCAAGACCCTCGGACGCATTCGGATTGAGATAGATGAATGCGACATCGTGGTCACGATATTTGTTTTCGATCTTGGCCAAGGATGGAGCATATTTCAAGCACAAGGGGCAACCGGTACCTGTCATTGCAAAGACGACAGCTTTGTGATTTGCGAAGTCGCTTAAGCTGTGCTGCTTTCCCGTGATGTCGGTGAATGATCGGTTCGGGATGTGCTTTCCGACACCATGGAGGCCCGGTTTGATCGGGCGTGGCCCCTGCCGAACAGGTGAATCGGTAGTCGTGGTTGCCAGCGGGGGTGTGGCTTGTTTGCCGTCGCCAGACTGAGCATCTGACAGGGCAGCAAAAACTGCGATGATCGCGATGGTGATACTGCTGTAGATCGCAATTTTCGACATTGAATGCGCTGCTGGATATGGTGAGAAACGAGCGATGAGATAGTTCGATGAATCGAGTGTCTGCGATTAATTTTTTGCCCGCAGGCGGTTCACTGGACGGTTGGCCGCGTGTTGGGAGTAGTGGTACCACTGATTGGAAACTGTCGGTGTGTCGATCAGTTCAACGCTGTTGCGTTTGCCGTTTTTCCATTTCGATTCTGCCCGCAGAACAACCCCGTTATTCGCATCCGCCCAGAATTCAATGTTCTCCGGTCGGTTGGCTCGCCCAGATCGCAAGATGGCTCGTACGTGATTCTCTGCGGGGTCGGTCGATTTTATGAGCTCAATGTCATAGGAGGTTTCGATCAGTGAGAGCAGGGAAGACATTTTCAGCATGAAAGGTTCATTGGGCGAATCAGCGAGCCTGAGCAAGTTCCGATTCGGGATTCTGCGAAGTATTTCGGGGGCCAGCTTGCGATAGTCACTTGTGATCCAAACGGGTCCATCGCGTTGGAAGATCCACAGGTCGGTTCCATCACTTCCCATTGTGTAGCTCCCGTCCATCGGTTGAATGACGAAATTTCTTCCGCCACGAAGGTTGAGCATTAGCTGTTGGCCGCGATCACCCCGTTGACGATCACCCCGAGAGATTGTGACTCGGTAAGCGCGGTCAACGAGATCAGCAGCAGCCTGCTGGGCTCGGTGCAGCACATTGCTTGCGCTGACATCAGCGGGCCGCAGCACCCAGCCGATCAGCAGGAGCAACGCAGCGCAAGCTGCCAAGGAGGACGTTGCCGCCCATAAACGGGACGATGCCCAGAATTGAAAAGGGTTGAAAGAGAAATGCTGGTTGCTGGCCTGAGCAGCTGGTGTGATTTCGACGCGCTGGCGTGCATCTTCCTGGGTTGCTGCATCGTGCTGGGTTGCTGCATCTGGCCCCCGGAAATATCCGTCGCGGCCAAGCGAATGCAGTCGTCCTTCCATTCGCATGTAAGAGCGAAAAAGCTGCTTTGCCAATGTTGAATGGGTCAACTCCTGGGCGAGTTTTTCTTCTTGCTCTCGCGTCAAATCGCCATCGAAATGACCGGCAATCAGATTCTCAATTGTATTTTGGTTTTCAGGTGAATCTGTCACGACAATTCCTCTGTCATTTGCAGTCGCCGCTTCATGCATCCATGCAGCATCTTCCTGATCCTGCTTAGTGCTCTTTGCACTGCAGCAGGTGTCGATCCGACGTGTTCCGAAATTTCGTTGAACGAGGCACTGTTTTCGTAACGCAAGGCGATCAGGTTGCGTTTTCGAGCCGTTAGCTCGTCAAGACATAGTCTGAGCGCGCCGGCTTCTTCTTGATCCGGACCTGCAGTCGCATCCTCTTCAAGAAACGTGCTTGAGACAACATCCAGCAATTCTGGTGAAACCAAGCGAGTATGTTTGGCGGCATTGCCTTTCGCACGAAGGGCGTGCAATGCTTGCCGCCGAATCACTTCTTTGGCCCAGGCCCGAAAGTCGCGAATCGTGTCTGGTTTTTTCGATTGCTCGATGACGACGACGGCGGCGTTCTGATAAATCTCTTCTGCCAACTCGAAATCACGGGTCATCGCGTACAGGTATCCCATGAATTCACTGCGGAATTGCAAATACTGCTGTATGGGCGGCACATCGTTCAAGCGTTTTTCTCCTACTACCAAGTACCGGACTGGTACTTTTCAGACAGGATTTTCCAAAAAAAGGAGTCGATCGCACAATGCTTTTGATTCGCCAGGATTGCGGTAGAAATAACGAAGGCGAACCCGGTTCACTGCGTTGGTTGTGAGTCGAGTTTCGACGAGACAATTCGCATGCTATTTCTGCATCTCGTGCTGGTGCCGCTTCGAGGGGTGGGTGGCGGCTGCGCTGGATGATTCTTGCGCCACCGTTGCGGATGCGCACGCCGCTCCGCTAAATCGAGGCGAGCAGTGGCCTTTAGAAATCAAATTGATCAATGTTCTCTGTTGTGAACAACAGAATATCGCCGAGCAAGATTTGATCACCGGAAACCTGTTTTTTTCCTAATCGACCGGCGGTGAATTCGGTTGCGCCCGGTTGAAGCTCACCGGAGCGAATTGCGGCGGCGGCGTAGACTGTCAGGTACCCCAGGTCTTGGGTGTTCCAGAGCACCACTGTTTTGACTTCGCCACCTTTCACATAGGGCTGCATATCATTTGGGGTCGACAAACCGGTGACCAAGATCTCGCCAGTTTTTCCCGCTTGCTTGACCGCTTCCGCAGCACCGGGAAACGAGACCGAACTGATTCCAAAGATGCCCTTCAGATTGGGGTGTTTCTTGATCAGGTCTTGGCTATCCTGAAAAGCCGCGTTTTGATCTTCACCAGGAAACTTTGTCGCGACAAGTTTCAGATTGGGGTAAGACTGTAGCCTCGTTTCCATGTGCTTCATCCATTCGTTCTGATTCGCCGCGGTCGCGGTCGCGCTGATGATCGCGACCTCACCAACAGCATCAGGACCGCCCAGGTCGTTGGCCATCGTATCGACCATTCCACCGCCGATTGCTTCGGCCGTGGCTTGATTAACAAAGAAGCTGCGGTCTTCGGCCTGTGCATCGGCGTCCCAGGTAATCACGGTGATGCCAGCGTCTTGTGCCTTCTTAAGCGATTCGGAAAGGACAGCAGGGTCGTTTGCTGCAACTGCGATGACGTCAACTCCCTGCAGACGCCACTTGTCGATCATCTGTGCTTGTTTATCTGCAGATGCGGTTGTTGGTCCGTTGTAGATCAATTCAACATTGTCTAGCTCATCGGCTGCCTGTTGTGCGCCTTCGGCACAAGAGGTGAAGTAGGCAATGCCTTTGAGCTTAGGAAGCAGAGCGATCGTGATCCGATCGCTGTTTGGTCTTGTAGACGTTCCGTCGTCTCGCTCCGAATCACTCCCACTACAGCCCGTGATTAGCAGGCTAGCTAACGACAATCCAATCAGTGAAAGCCACTTATTCATTCGCGATTCGCTTTCAGCGTGTTTTCGGGTTTTGAGCAAACAGAAATCGATGTCCCAGTACCGCTAGGATGAGAAGTGTTCCGATCACAATCAACGTCAACTCGCTGCGCTGCCAATACCAGTCAACAAATTGTCGAGTTTCGTGAATCAATAGCACGCCCAGTAAGGTTCCGGCGATGCGACCTCGGCCACCCTCGATACTGGTTCCACCGATCACGACGGCGGAGATCACGTCCAACTCGATCACCATCCCAGCTTCGGCTGTGGCTGATCGGCGAGCCGAGTAACTGATCGCCGCCAATCCTGCTAACAGACCTGTATAAGTGTAAATCCAGAACTTTAGCTTCGCGATAGGGATGCCCGAGAATCTTGCCGCCTCTTCGTTGTGGCCAATTGCGTACAGTCCACGACCAGCTGCTGTGCGTCCCAGCAGAATCGCTGTCCAGACGGTCAAGGCGGCAAATAGTAACGGCACCAAGGGGAAGGTGCCGGCTGCGAGCGATTTGATTCCCTCGCTGGCATCGACGGGCGCGTTCGTGGTTGCGCTTTGCAAACCTTCCGCAAAACCACGGTACATGCCATAGGTCGCCAGGGTTACCAGCAAAGGATGCACCTTCATGAAGGCAACCAAGCTGCCGTTGAGCGCGCCTGCCGTAAGGCCGGTGACCAGGCAAGCCAACGCACACAGCCACGTGGGTAAGTTGGCATGCATGCACAAACCGAGTGAGACGGAGCAAAGTCCCATTGCCGAGCCAACCGACAAATCTATGCCAGCGGTAATGATGACCAACGTCATGCCGAGGGTAAGCAAACCGAGTTCCCAGATTTCACTGGAGAGTTCAAGCTGCACGTTTTTCGACAAGAACCGGGGGTCGAGGATCGCTGCGATTGCAAACACGACACCGATCAGACCCAGCAAGAAAAGTTCATAGGCAAACTTTTTCATGAGCTGCCTCCGGACTGTTGCCGCTGAGAGAAGTGGTCACTGGTAACGGCGACCAGAATCATCACCCCTTCGATCGCCCGCTGCCACTTCACTGCCTCAGACCCAAGGTCCATGAAATTCAAGACGGTGCGGATCATGGTGATCAAGATGACTGCTAGCACGACACCGAGTAGACGCCCGCGTCCACCGCGAATCGCAATGCCACCGACAACGACACAGGTCACCACCTTCAATTCCAAGCCGGCGCCGGTAGATGTGGAGACATTGCCGAGTTTCGCGACCCACAGAGTGGCCGCCATGGCGGTGAGCAGGCCTGTCAGAGCGAAGACAAAAAGTTTGATCTTCGCTTCCGAAATGCCGGCCAAGCGGGCTGCTGAGCGATTGCTGCCAACCGCGTAAATTCGGCGTCCGAGCGCTGTTTTGCGACACAGCAGTCCGGTGGCGACCACCACCAAGATTGTGAAGATCAGATTGATAGGGAGCTTCGTTCCGGTGCCGAGGTTACGGAGTTGTTGCGGGAAGTGCTTGATGTCTCCACCGCCCATCAGCCAGTCTTGTGCACCGTCCAGGGCGATTAATAGCCCAAGGGTGGCAATGATTGAAGGGACGCGGCCATACACCACCAGGCAACCGGTGCCGAGTCCGATCAGTGTGCCGATGGTGAGCACGATCGGAATCGCAAGATAGGGATGGATACCAAGTCCCGGTGAAACCGTCGAACACAGCAATGCGAGTATGGCCGCGAGCAGGCCCAGCAAGGAACCGACTGAAATGTCAATCTCGCCCGTGATGATGACCAGCATCACTCCGCAAGAAATGATCATCGTTGGGATGCTGTTAATCAGAATGTCAAGCGTATTGTCCCGCACGAATGAGCCGTCAAACAGCGTCGCCAGCAGCGACAGCACTGCCACCAAAATCAGCAGACTTGCTTCGCGTCGATACTTCATGTTCGTTGTGCCTCGCCGCGAGGAAAGGCAAGCCGCATGACCTGCTCTTCAGTGGCGGTTCCACCCTCAAGTTGACCAGCAATCTCTCCTTCGCACATTACCTCGATGCGGTCGCTAAGCGTGATCAGCTCGGGTAGGTCAGAGGTCATGATCAGGGTCGCCATGCCGGCCTCTGTCAAGTCACGAATCAGCCGATGGATTTCTGCTTTGGCGGCAACATCGACTCCGCGAGTTGGTTCGTCCAAAATTAAAAGTTTGGGTTTGGTCGCCAGCCACTTGCCCAGCACCACTTTTTGTTGATTCCCGCCTGACAGCGAAGCAGCTTCCATTTTTGCATTTGCCGCTTTGACAGCCAGATGCTGCATCAAACTTTGTACACGCTCGGCTTCGCGGTCGTGGTGGAGCAAACGGTACTTTGTTAACTCAGCCAAAATCGTCAGGCTCAAGTTCTCAGATACGCTCATGGGCAGGATCAAGCCTTGATGCTGCCGATCCTCGGGGACCATCGCGATTCCAGCTTCGATTGCCGATTGGATCGAACCTTTTTTAAGCGTGATACCATCGATCTGGATCTCGCCGTCATCGTAGCGATCAACGCCGAAAATCGCCCGCGCCAGTTCTGAGCGGCCCGCACCAACCAAGCCTCCGATACCGAGGATTTCGCCTGACCGGACCTCGAATGATATTTTTGAAAAACGGCCCCGCGAACAAAGCCCAGTGATCTTCGCTCGTATCTTGTCAGTCCGTTCGGTGTGTTCTTTATGCCGGGTCAGTACATCAACCTCGCGTCCAACCATTTGGCCGATCAATTGATCACGATTGAGTTGTTCAATGGGAGTGGTTGCCACGAGTTTGCCATCGCGGAACACCGTCACGCGGTCACACAATTGAAAGATTTCTTCTAGGCGGTGAGAGACATACAGCACGCTCACGCCAGCTGCCCGGAGTTGTGTGACTAGCCCGAGCAAGGTTTTCGTTTCTCGCGATGACAGGGATGCTGTTGGTTCGTCCATGATCAGCAGCCTGCAGTCTCGCAGGCATGCACGGGCCATTTCAACCATTTGTCGCTGCGCGATGCTGAATTCCCGTAGCGGGGTGTGAAGATCGAGCGTGAAGTCAAGTCGTTGCATGACAGCGAGAGCCCGTTTTTCCATGGCGCGGCGATCAAGCCAGCCGAACTTTTTGATTTCACGACCGACGAATAGATTATCGACGAGGTCGAGATCGAGGAACGCAGTCGATTCCTGGTAAATGACTGCGATGCCAGCTAGTTCGGCGGCGTGAATATCGCCATGACGTAACGGCGTGCCATCCACCGTGATCTTTCCCGTCTCCGGCGGTATCACACCAGTCAGGCACTTGATGAGAGTTGATTTGCCAGCGCCGTTTTCACCACAGAGACCGTGTACCTCTCCCGGCAGAATGTCGACGCAAATCTCGCTCAATGCCTCGACTCCACCATAGGATTTGGAGACGCTTTCGATCGTGATTATCGGATCGGGCGTTCGATTCATGCGTAACTTCCGCCTGTCGCAATCCCGAGTTCTTGGCGGCGTTGGCGACGCTCGTTTTCAATGACTTTGAAGTAGCCACTTTCTCGATGGGCGATTAGCGGATCTGTTGGAATTCCTTTTTCTTCCCGCCACGCGGCGATCAATCCAGAAACATCGGTGAAAAACGCCCGCTTCAAATGTCGTTCGCACCCGACAAGATCTTGTTTTGATTGCAGATCGGTGAGCAAGTCAAAATCGACCAAGGCCGCTTTGGCCACCAACTCTTGAGCTGTCATCACCGTCTGGATCATCGCCTCAATCTTGGGCTTCAGGTTATGCGATTGGTCGACCATATATTCAATCGCAGGAGTGCGCCCCGTGTCGTGTGTATAGCTGAAGATTTCGTAAAAGATCCGAAAGATCTGATAGGGATCGATGGAGGCGAGTGTTAAGTCATCGTCCGCATAGCGACGATCATTAAAATGGAATCCGCCCAGCATCCCCTCGTCCAACAGCCAGGCAACGATCTGTTCGATGTTCTGGGACTGGTAATGATGTCCAGTATCAACCAACACTTTGGCCTGTGGTCCCATCGCGCGAGCCAGCGAAAGCGACATACCCCAGTCGGCAATGTCGGTGTGATAGAAAGCGGGTTCAAACGGTTTGTACTCCAGCAGGAAACTCTGTTCGGAAGAGAGGTGGCCATGCAATGTCTGGAGGCATTCTCGCAGTCGGCTTTTTCTGGCGCGAAGATTGTCCTGGCCGGGATAGTTGCTTCCATCTGCGAGCCACAGGGTGACGACGCGACTATCGACAGCTTGGCCTAACTTGATCGAATCGATGCAATGTTTGACGGCTTGTTCGCGAATCTTGGCATCGGGGTGACAGAGCGATCCATACTTGTACTGCTGATCTTGAAATAAGTTTGGGTTAATCGATCCGATACGTAATCCGTGTTGTGCCGCCAGACTCTTTACCTCAGCAGGTTGTTGGTCTGCTTGGAAATCCCACAGCACATGCACCGCAATTTTGGGGCAGCAGCCAGTCAGATTATTGACGTGTGCCGCATCAGTGATCTTGTCGTTGAGGTCAATCGCTGCTGCATCTTGCCCAAATTTTCCAAACCGCGTCCCAGTGTCAGCAAATCCCCAGGAAGGCAGTTCGATCGATAGACCGTTCAAAACGGCGGCCACCCGGGAAGTATGATTCGAAGCATCGTTCATTTGGGAAGGCCAATCGGCGGGAGATGAAATATCTTCAATGTTCACTGTGGGGCGGGGGGAACGCAGAGCTATGTTCGTGCCCGACGCGTCCCCCGAGCTTCCTGGTCAAACTCTCGTTTTTGGGGCGCGATGCCACCAAATAAGAGGATATCGGAAGTCGAACCTTCAATGTCCATGCACGCATTGTCGCTGCTGCTACGGCAGCATAACAGCAGGGCGTCATCTGTAATGACGCTTCACTTTTCGAATGTCGGGTCGACGACTCGTCGTGTGAATACATTGCCCTGTCCCCATTTTGAGCCCCCATTTTGAGCCTCGCTTTGCTCTGTCATTGGCGACTCCGTTGGAAACCGTTCACAGGCGTTTCCTGATCTGATTCTTGTCCGTTCTGTGACGCAGATAGGTTGGTAACGCAGGATTCCTGGTAGGCGTGCCAGACGCCGGGCCATTGCTGTCGAGGGGCACGTGGTGCCCGATTTCAAATTACCGGGCTTCGATTTACCATCCTGCATTTTTTGAGAGCCAATCAACGATCGCAACGTGATCACCAAATTGAGATTTGAGTTGGCCTGGATGCTAGTTGGATTCGGTCAGGCATGGGTTCAGCCTGTTCGCCGGTAATGATGCTTTTCTCTATAATTCGTGCAGAGGCGATTTCGTCGGACGAAGCTTCGCCGAGGCGTAAAGCCTGTGGAAAACAAATTCGCTAAGGCACCGTGATCGCCGCATCCTGTTGAAGAATGAAACCAATGCCAGAAGAACAGAAACACGATCCGGATTTCACTCGTCGTTCCGCGTTAAAGAAGGCAGCCGCCACGGGGGCTGGGCTGGTTGTTGGCGGGGCAGTCGCCGCTGTGGCTGGTGACGATCAAACAAATGGCATCGTTGAACGGGTGGAAGCGAAGGAGGAGTGGTTTGCAGAGCGAGCCTTCAGCCTGAGTGGTAACAAAGTATTGGTCTCCAAGAGTGGTGGGTCATTTCCCCGCACAACTCTGGCAAGTCAGATTTATCGTCCGCGATCCGCCCAGGAAATCGCCAGCCTTGTGAAAGGCTCTTCCGCGACCACGCCAATTGCGTGCGTATGTGGCGGTCATGAAGCATCCAACGCGCCGATCTTTGCCAGCACTGACGCCATCGTGTTGGATTTGATGCACCTAAATTCCATTGAATTTCAACGGGACGACAAAGGATTGCTGGTTACGGTCGGAGCCGGTGTCGTGTTTCGCGAGCTGGTCGAAGCGGTGAAAAAACAACACGGCGCCTTGCCGGTGGGGACTGGGCCGGGGGTCGGTGTGGTTGGTTACATCGTCAACGGAGGATTGAGTGGCTACTTTTCGCGACGCCTTGGCTTGCTGGGGCAACGGGTCGTGAGTGCGACCATGGTGACCGCAGCTGGCGAGATTCGAGTTTTGACGTCCAAGGATGAACTCTTCACCGCCATGATGGGAGCTGGGAGTGCCCTGGGGATCGTTACCGATGTGACGATCCGCGTTGCACCGGAGCAGGCGATACGGAGGACCGAACAAAGGGTCTTTGCGTTCACAACACGAGAACAGGCGATCGCGTTTTGTCGCGGCGGTCTTCGGATTATGAAAAATGATGTGTTCCCAGCAGATTCCGTCTCGTTTGAATTGGTGGTGACGGGCACCAAGGCACTCGTGGCGACCTTGGTATTCTTCGACGCATTCGAAGGCAACGACGCAGACCTTGTAAAGCCGCTAGAGGATCTTGCTGCTAATTTGGAGCTCCCGTTGCTGGCTGAATCTCAATGGTCATCCTGGTACGAAGCTGCGGCCGCTTTGTGGCCTGTCATTAACGAGATGAAAGGCGACCCACTGGTGATGCTGCAGCACAGTGTCGGAACGAGAGAGGTTCCTGATGAGCAGATCCTTGATTTTGTCAGCGATACGATTGTTGCTGATGCACCGTTGGACGAAGCACAGATGTCAATTGTCGAGATTCGAACGTTGGGAGGAGCCGCTTTGACTGGCACCAAGGTTCCCTCTGGTAATTGTTATCACCAATTCTTTGTCGATCTGGTTGCTATGTATGATGCCAAAGATAAGACACTCGCTGAAAGGCAATCCATTGCAAACGATGTGCAAGGCATTGTTGAAAAAGCGAAAACAGTGGATGGACTCGTGGTCGATTTCAGCGGAACACATTCCCAGCCCGATGATCGTGATCCAGCGGTGAAGGCATCCGTGATCTTCGGTTCTGACGAGATGGCTGAAGCAGTTAGGGGGCTAAAAAAAGAATTCGATCCCAATAACCGTTTTCGCTTTCATCCCTTCGCGAAAATCCTGTGATGCTCGCAGCTGAAAAACGTTACTGCCGCTGTGCTAGAAGCGAATGGAACCCGCAGTGAAAGAGCGTGCGTGGCATTGTTGGAGCTGGCGGGAAGTTGCCTGCTGGAATGATCTTTGTAGAGTCGCAGCATCGGTTGCATAGGCAACTTAAAAACTTTTCCTGCCGACCGAGTGAACCGGCGGGATACCTGCAGCCTTCAAGCATCTTGGATGCCTTTGACTTCCAGGTTGCAGGCAAGCCCGAGCCCATTGTCGGACGTTTTGTGCAAGTTCGATGACTGTGCTGGTTCGATGACTGCGAAGAGTGCTTGCCCGAACGTCCGGAGTCGCCTGCTTCAGTGAATAGACGAGGCAGCGTGGCACGGAAAATTCCGGCACCAACGTTCCGATCCAGGATTGCCGGTGTGGGCCGAACGCTGAATTGGAACGCTGAATTGGAATGCAATGCAAGTTTGAATTGCCTGAAATGGAATCGAGGCCGATCCTTACTTTTTCTTGGCTTTTCGAGGCCGTGAAGCTTCCACTGATGACGTTTTGCCACCTTTGTTCTTGGGGCCGTTTTTGAAGCTGTTTTTTGGACCATGCTTGGAACCGCGTTTGGGTCCCCGCGAGAATCCTTGTTGCGTCTCGGAGTTGCGTCGGCTGTTCTTTTTGAATTTGCCACCATGAGGCCCCGTCTTGGGGCGGTCTTGATCAAGTTTGATTAGCAGTTGGCGGCCAGCGACGCGAGTCTTGCTAAGTGTCTGCTGAATATTGGACGGCATTCCTTCGGGTAGGTCGATGGTGCTGAATGATTCATGGATTTGGATTGGACCAATGAATTCGCCATCGATACCGGCTTCGTTGGCGACCGCGCCGACGATGTTTCCTGGCCGAACTCCATCACGTCGTCCCACCTCAATTCGGAATCGCTGCATGCCTGCCTCGGGCGGGCCCGAGCGTCGCTCGCGTCTGCCACCGCCACCTTCGAATTGACCATTGCGGGGGCGATCGGACGATTCACCTTTTCGATCATTCCGGCGTTCGCGTTTCGGCAATTCACTCATAAAGAAAGGTCGGCCCTGTTGCCCAATCTGTGCCAGTGCAGCCGCGATCATTTCAATCGGCTTTCCCGATTCTTGAGCGTATTGCTCGATCAATTCTTTGAACATCGTGAGGTCACGGGCGGCGGTGACGTCGGTGATCCGTTGTTTGAATCGCTCAACCCGTTTCGCATTGATTTGATCGACCGTGGGTGGTTCGATCACTTCGATCGATTGTTTGGTTGCCCGCTCAATCGTTCGTAGTTTGTTTCGCTGTGCGTTGGTCAGGAAAATAATCGCCTCACCTTTGCGCCCCGCCCGTCCCGTGCGACCGATTCGATGGATGTAAGATTCAACATCGTGCGGCAAGTCAAAATTGATCACGTGGCTGATGCGACTGACGTCCAGTCCACGCGCGGCGACATCGGTTGCGACCAAGACATCGAGCATGCCTTCTTTAAGCTGGTCGATGGTTCGCTCACGCACTTTTTGTGGCATGTCACCGTTCAAGGCAACGGCAGAGATGTTCTCCCGTTGCAGTTTTTCGGCGACCGCCAACGTCGCTTCCTTGGTCTTGGTGAACACGATCACACCATCGGTATCTTCCGCCTCAAGCATCAGTTTCAGCAGCGAAACTTTGTGCCGTGGCACCATGAAGATGGCTCGCTGGCGAATCGAATCCGCGGTCATCGTTTTGTGCTTGATGGTGATCTTGGCGGGATCAACCAAATACTGCTCCGAGATCTTACGGATCGGTGCTGGCAGTGTGGCCGAGAACAAGGCAACTTGACGGCCGGGCGGTGTGTGCCCCAGCACATACTCCACATCCTCTTGGAAGCCCATGTTTAGCATTTCATCGCCTTCGTCCAGAACCAAGCATTCAATTTGGCTTAGGTCTAAAGTACCGCGATTGATGTGGTCGATTACGCGGCCGGGGGTTCCCACGACGACGTGCACGCCGCGGCGGAGTTGCCGCAACTGTGGTTCGTATTCTTGTCCGCCATAGATCGCGGCAACGTCGAAATTGGGTTGGCAGGCCGCGTAGGTAGAGAACGATTTGGCAACCTGGATAGCCAATTCACGCGTTGGCGTTAGCACCAATGTTTTGGGGCGACGATCTCGACTCGTTAGATCCATTCGTGACAGAATTGGCAGTGCGAAAGCCGCGGTCTTTCCTGTTCCCGTTTGTGATTGGGCGAGCACATCACGATTGTCAAGCATGTAGGGGATGATCTCCGCCTGCACAGGTGTTGGGTATTCGTACCCAGCCTTCTGAATTGCTTGTTGGACTTCGTCGCAAAGTGGCAAATCCGAAAAGGTTTGCCGATCCTCGGTTTGTTTTTCAGACGCGTCTGACTTTTTAGCCGTGTGTGATTTTTTAGTCGCTTCAGGCTTTTTCGTAGCGTGTGGCTTTTCAGCGACGATTGGCTTTTCAGCGACGACTGGTGTCTCAGCGACGACTGGTGTTTCAGCGACGACTGGTGTTTCAGCGACGACTGGTGTTTCAGCAACGGCTGGTGTTTCAGCGACGACTGGTGTTTCAGCAACGGCTGGAGCTTCAGCGGCGGCTGGAGTCTCAGCGGAGACGGGCTTCTCGGTGGCGGCTGATTGTTGCTGTGAGTGTGTATCTGCAGACATCAAACTTTTCTTGTTTCAAATCGCCATCCTGCTGCTGACAACAATTGTCCAGCAGGTTGGCAGGGGAAGGTGTGCAACTTGTGCGCAGACCGTGATCGTATGGCGACCGGCGGTACCAGAGAATGAGCTTCGCAATTCGCTAATCAAACACTTCTAGCGGCGTTGCTTCATTTCACTACCGGTCCCGATCGATGCAAGCTTGGCTGCCAAACAGTTGACGCCAAGGAGCAGAGGGGGCGATTCCGAAGACTTGTCGCTGTGGTGATCCTCTCTGATGAGCTCGAAGCGTGCATTTGCTTCGGAGACTCACGACAAGGGAGAGCGTACACGAAGTTGCGATGATCGAGTAGGAAGAAAGTCTGCTCCTTTCCAAAAAAAAGGATCCGTTCTGTTACCGGTTGGTCAGGTGACGATTCGGTTATTTGGCCGTTTCTATCAGGCCGAACGGCGACGCAGAGTTTTCTGATTGAGGGTGGATTTCGGCCTCTTAACAATCCGGGGGGGGTGATGAAGAGTTCTGCCGTGACGAGGTGGGGTAAGAGTCTTTCAGCGGTTAGGGCGTCGATGAAGCCTACTCCTGTCTTGGGTGAGCAGGCCTTGGGTTGGGTTGGGATTTGTACCCAAGAGATCACCTAGGGGGCCGGCGAACGCCCTCGCGATTCAGCCCGCTTTGTATTGACCTGCACAAATCGAGAATTCCGTGTGACCCACGGCATTCAGCGGAGCGCTGCCTGGTGCGTTCTGCATGCCCTGATCGAGTACGCATTGCCTCCTACTTTTCTTGCTTTTCAGCCAGCTGAGCCACGGCTTCGGCTTGGTTGCAATTCCGTCCCCGCTGAACCACTTGGTTGATTCTCTGGGCGGCGAATCGAGACACGGGGCTTGAAGCTTAGGAGCGTCAATTTGACCACCTGACTATTTTTTGGTTGCCGATGCCGATGCCGATGGATGCGGAATCATCACTGTGGTTGATCCTGTTGGAACGCGTTCGCAATTTCCGTCGACATCATATTCCCAGGACACCTCGGGCTTACTGACATCTCCTTTGAAGAGCGCGATCGTAAATCCTGCCTGCTCGGGTCGCGTTGTCCGGCGGATTGTGCAATCCGTCTCGTACTCTACCAGCGGCCTTCCACTTCGAATCCGTTGATTGAAGGTGACGCAGACGACTTTTTGCTCTCCGTCTTCTGTCAGCATTCGCGGCCCCAGAATCTCGATTGCGGATTGCAAGAGCAGTGGTCCCGGTGGCGTTTTCACCGTGAGTTTTTCCTGGCGAGGTGTTTCCAGCCTGATTCCCCTTTCGGTGTAAGTGGTCCATTGCATCACGGCTTCGCCGTTTTTGAACTCGACTGCCGCCTGGATCACAAGCGATCCTTCTTCTTTCGCGGAAGTTGTCGCAAGGACGGCTACAGGCTGATCATCGACCAGCGAGTACTCTGCAGTGATGTCACGTTCTACGATTCCAACTGGTGCCCCCTCCCATTTCAAACCGAGTGAGTATTCCTCGGCGATGTTTAGATTTTGGCCTCTTTGGGTAACGACCAAACGGCGGCTGCCAATCTCCTTGCCGTTGTCAAGGATTTTGTAGCCTTGGTCTTGAAGGATACGTGTTGCTGAGGCTCTCGTGTCTGCGCTCTCGCTGGTGCCAAGGGTTTGCCAGATCCCCTTCTCATCTAACGCCACCGCGAGCTTGTACTCGGGAAGGGTGAGCTCGACGACTTTCATCAGTCCGTTCTTGTATTGCAACCCAAAGTCCAATGTACCTTTCAAAGGCACAGGTGCTTCTAATTGAATCGTCCCTCGTAGACGCTTCCGTCCTGAGTCGATTTCAAGCGTTGTCTGCTTGATGTACTTTGGCTGGATCAAAGAGACGTAGCCAAGTTTCCGACTGGACGCGATTACCTGGGTTAGAGGTTGGTCTATATCGCTTGGCTTTAACTCACCGGTTTGCACACCAGCATCTGAATGGATTATTGCTGACAGGCGGGGATTGGCAAGCAAAAGGTAGGTCAGGGGTGTACCGACGATTGCGTTTGGTGAGCCCAACGGATCTGTTGCAAATTGTTCCCATTGTGCGTTTGGAATGCCGGCTGCCTGACTGATAGCCGCGTGAAGCTTCTGTTTGAAGCCCGCGACACTCTGGTCAGATTGAGCGAGTATTGCGGTGATGCCGGGCGAAAGATCGACATTCTCGGTGGTATCCAAAATGCGTTGGGCGCTTCCTGAGTCGCTTGGTTGGCTGCTGATTGGCCGCCGGTTGGGTGGCAACAACAGTGAATTGAATTTCTTGTGATCCTTGTTGACAATGACCTCATCACCAATTCGTTCCACGAGAAAGACGATCTCTTGATTGCGACGAATTTCAAAACTATCGGTCTGTATTTCAAAGTCGGAATTGGTCATGCGGACTTTGAGTTTTTGCTCACCTGCGTCAATCACGAGATTTTGTTTTCCATCCTTCATCGTGACCGTTTGGCCGCTGATATCGACGGCAAGTGATTCGTCCAATACTGCGACACGGACGGTGCCCTGATCTGTTTGGATGTAGTACACGATGGCAGAACAGATGGCGACGATGAACATCGCGATTGACGTCAGCGACAAAATGTAAGTGCGTTTTCGATTTGGCCCGACTTGATGTTGATGGAATTCTTCTTGGGCAGGTTGCATCCCATGCGAGTAGGGAGTGAACGCCTCGGCAACTTCAGCGGGAGTTTGGAAACGATCATCTGGGTCTTTCGCCATCATTTTCGCCACCAGGGCGGCGAGGTCCGCTGGGATTTCACCGCGCACGGAGTCCAACGATTCGGCCTCGGTCTCGGCATGGCTTTTCAGCTTCTGCTTGACACTGCCGTCGGCGAAAGGTGGGCATCCGGCGAGCAAGTAATACAACGTCGCCCCGAGGCTGTAGATGTCGCTGCGAATGTCAGCTTGTCGAGCATCATTGGCTTGCTCGGGTGAAATGAAATCCGGGGTGCCCATGACCGTGCCTGCGATCGTCAAATCGCTACGTGCTTCCGCTGCTTCGATCGTTGGCACTGTTTCAGGAGCGAATGCTGCCAAGCCGAAATCGAGGATTTTGAGGGTCCCATCTCCAGTCACCATCAAGTTATGCGGTTTGATATCGCGATGAACCATGCCCTGTTTTCGGGCATGCTCCAGCCCGATGGCTGACTGTCGGATGTACTCACACGCTTCTTTGACCGGTAACGGTCCCCGATCTTTGATCGTTTCTGACAGATCGGTCCCGTTGACATACTCCATCACCATGAAGTGATAATCGCCAGCCTGGTCGGCGTCATACGCAGTGACGATGTTGGGGTGTGATAGTTGGGCTGCTGTCTTAACTTCTCGATGAAAACGATCCACCACTTCGGACTTGCGTACGAGTTCACGCTTGATGACCTTCAACGCCACTGTCCGTTCCATTTTGCGATGCTTGGCTTGATAGACATCTCCCATACCACCTCTGCCGATCAAGCCGATGATTTCGTAGCGTGGATGTAATGCCAGTAGGTCAGGAACTTCTGGTAAAGAACAGAGGTTATCAGAAACGAGATTTTGATCCGCTGTCTTATCGATTGATAGCTGCTCTGCCTCTTGGAGCCGTTCGATGAATGTGTCATCACTCGCCAGACCGAGCAACGTTTCGCAGCAAGGCTGGCACTCACTGATGTGGTTTTCCACTTCTGCGGCAGCCTGCGAGGAAAGCTGCCCCGAGGAAAAGTCGCTTAGTTGTTTCGCACTCGGGTGGGGCGTTTGCGTGGGCATGAGATTCACAGCAGTGAAGGAGGAAAAAGGCTTCGGCCGCGGCGTCACCGTGCCGCACTTCACCGTGCCGCACTTCAACGTGCCGCACTTCAACGTGCCGGGCGTCACGTCGTTACCTACAAAGAGCCGATCCCAAGAAGTTCTTTCAGTGCTTGGGGGAAAAACATGAAAATGATTCCACTAGCCCATCTGACTCTTGTCGTAAACGACTGAGAACACGAGACTTAGCGATGAATACTGCATTGAGTGAAATCCCTAACTCCCGGGCGACAATATCGGCTGGCTTGCCTTTCAAGGCGACCAGAGAAAACGCCTGCCATGTACTTGCTGAGAAATGGGATTCGGTGAGCTCGAGCAACTGGCGGAGGACGAACTGATCATGCTGTTGGTTCCAAATCTGGCTCAGTTCGCTGTCCGGATCAGCCAATTGGGCCAACCTTTCTCTGCTACCACAGTCGCCTTCGGCCCGCGGTCGACGGTCTCGTGATCGCCAGAAATTACGTAGTCGATTCACCAGGATTGCCTTCAGCCAACTCCGAAATGCTCCGGGCTGCCCTGCATGCTCAAAGGTGTTGAGGTCCTTCAAGACTGCCAGCAGAACCTCTTGGACCAAATCATCTGCGTCACAATCTTGCACGTCGTATTTTCGGAGCCATGCCCGAATCAACGGTGCATAAAGCCTGACGAGCCGATCCCAATTTTCGGTTTCGGAAGAACTGCGCAAACGGTTCAGTAGGCTGAGCGATGTTTCATTCATTCCACTCGATTATCCAGCCCAAGCGGACCGGCGCCAATTGACCGTGGACTCATTGACGGTTTGCTTCATTCGCCCCGAGAGAGGAGCCTTAAGCAATCGCCTTGCCTTACGATCGTCTCATGAACATCGAGATTGCGACGGCAGATGAAACCTAGCTAGGGCCGGTTTGATTGATGAAAAGCGAGGAAACACTCTGCTTAAGCAGCCCTCCGTCCGACGTTGGTGACAGTCACGCGATATCCACTTTGAATCAAACTCCTGGTGGATTCCCTGCACCGACGGGGGGCCCAAGGCCCGCAGCGGTGACGCGTCGGCAGGCTGTCTGGCAACGACCAACCAACCAACCAACCAACCAACCAACCAAACCGATAGCTTTAAATGGGTTCGTGCGTGGCTTCGCCATTCAGCGGTTCGCCATTCAGCAGAGACTGCCGGCGACTAAAACCCGATCTGGATGCCACTTCAATCTGGATGCCACTTCAATCTGGGGGTTACCGCAATCTGAATATCACCCGCACGCTTTCGCAGCTTTCAGTCTCGAACGATATCACAGCCAGGCAACGCGTCTTCCAGTTTCTCGATTCGACGCCGAGTGAGACCGGGGCAGTTTTCGATCACCAGATACTCAAGTGATCCAAGATCCTCAATCGTGTTTAGCGCTTCGTCGGTCAAACTCAAGCAGCCGTTCAGCGAAAGTTCTCGCAGTTTTGTCAACTCTGACAAATGGGCAATTCCGGCATCGGTGATCTTTGTGCAATTGTCGAGATAAAGTTCTTCGATCGATGCCCTGCCACGGATGTTTTCAAGAGCGATGTCGGTGAGGTTGGTGCAATCGGCCAAGTTGAGCGTTTGCAGGTTCGGCATTTCCTCCAACACGGCGAGTCCTTCGCCATTGAGGTTCGGCGTACTCCACAGATGAAGTTGCTTCAGCGACCGCATTTGTTTCAGATGTGTCAGTCCACGGTCAGTGAAGTTGTCGTTGTCGCTCAGGTTAAGGTAGGTCAACTGCGTATTGCCGTTCAGGTTTTCGAGACCGTCGTTTGTCAACGCCGCGATGCAGCCAATGTTAAGCGATTCCAGATTGGGCATATCACGTAACGTTTCAAGGCTCTTGTCGGTAAGCTCCAAACAGTAGAAAAGATTCAGCGTTTTTAAGCGCTCTCTGTTCTTGAGGTTGATGACCGCAGCGTCCGACAACTGAAAGGACTCCATCATGTCCAGATGATCGAGTGTCGCAGGGAGCTGGATCTCACCTCCCTTTAGAGGCCAATTGAAACCCATTT